>CAYMLF010000035.1:0-15174 GCA_964391275.1 uncultured Candidatus Bathyarchaeia archaeon | reverse complement strand
ACCCTAAATGAAGGCGGCACAGGGTTGCACCGTTCTGACCGTTTAGCCGCAGAACTTGGGCTCACAAACCTTTGGGTGAAAAACGAGGGAGAAAACCCAACGGGCAGCTTCAAAGACCGCGGCATGACCGTGGGCGTCACAAAAGCCGTAGAGCTTGGTGCACGACACGTAATCTGCGCATCAACAGGAAACACCAGCGCCAGTCTTGCCGCTTACGCTGCAAGGGCAGGAATAAAATGCACCGTTCTTATTCCCTCAGGAAAAATCGCTTACGGCAAACTCTCGCAAGCCATGATTCACGGCGCCAAAGTGCTGCAAGTTCGCGGCAATTTTGATGAAGCCTTAGAGTTCGTGCTTAAACTTGCTGAGAAACACAAGAGCATTTACCTGTTAAACTCGATTAACCCGTTTCGTATTGAAGGACAAAAATCCCTTGGCTACGAAGTGTGTGAGCAACTAAACTATGAGGCGCCTGATAGGCTTATTGTGCCGGTGGGTAACGCTGGAAACATAAGCGCAATATGGAAGGGCTTTAGCGAGTTTTACAAGTTAGGTTTAATCAAGAATCTGCCTAAGATGACTGGAATCCAAGCCTCTGGTTCAGCGCCGATTGCGCAGGCAATCAAAGGACACAAAGACAAAATTGTTCCAGTGGCTAAACCAGAAACGGTGGCAACAGCTATCCGTATCGGCGCACCAGTCAGCTGGAAGAAAGCTATAAACGCCATCCACGAGTCACACGGCACAGCAGAAACCGTTACTGACGAGGAAATCTTGGATGCTCAAAAGATGCTCGCAAGAATCGAGGGCATCTTTGTGGAGCCGGCAAGTGCGTCTTCCATCGCTGGCTTGAAAAAGCTTGTTAGAAATGGTATAATTAACAAGGATGAACGTGTTGTCTGTGTAACCACTGGACACGGCTTAAAAGACCCAGACACAGCAATTAGTTTAAGCGAGAAACCTGTTGAAGTAGATGCTGAAATGTCCGCGATAGAAAATGCTTTAGGCTTAGAAACCCCATTAGCAACGGCATATGCAAGGTGGAAATGATTAATGAGAATAATACTGGTGGGCTATGGCGTAGTCGGAAAAGGCGTAACAACAATTCTAGCCCGCAGACACGTAGAAAAGATGACTGGGTACGGGTTTAACCCTAAAATCGTTGCCATCGCCGATATAGACGGCGCAGTTATTAACCCAAGAGGCTTTAGCCCTGAAAAGCTTGAAGCAATAAAGCAGCGTGGTTACCCAATATCGGCTGACCCAGACTTTGGTCACCCTGGGATATCAGCGTTAGATGTTATTGAGTCGGTTGAAGCCGAAGTCGTCGTTGAAGTTACACCAGTCAACATCAAAAACGGTGAACCAGCCCTCTCGCACATCACTAAAGCCTTCAGAACAGGCAAACACGTTGTCACAACCAACAAGGGACCATTAGCCTTGGCGATGCCAGCCCTAACGGAACTAGCAGAATACAACAATGTTCTGTTGCGGTTCAGCGGCACAGTCGGCGGCGGCACACCCATGCTTGAGTTTGCCAAACGCTGTCTTGCAGGCGATAGGATTCTTGCGATAAAAGGCATACTCAACGGCACAACCAACTATATACTAACTGAAATGGGGCAGAACCACGTGACCTTTCAAGAAGCGCTAGCGAGTGCTCAAAAGCTTGGTTACGCGGAGCGAGAGCCATCCATGGACATTGACGGTTTTGACACCTCTTGCAAAGTGGTTATTTTAGCTAACTGGATACTTGGCAAAAAAATTACCCTAAAAGACGTTGATAGAACGGGCATCCGTGACGTAAAGCTGCAAATGCTTGAGGATGCCGCCAAAAGAAACAACACTCTCAAACTAATTGGTTCAATTGATGACAAGCAAGTGTCGGTTAAACCTATGGAGATTGAAAGAACCAACCCGTTATGCGTTAGTGGAGTATTAAACGCGGTAACGTTCTCAACCGAGTACGCTGCTGAACAAACCTTAATCGGCAGAGGTGCAGGCGGCATTGAAACTGCCAGCGCAGTTTTAAGAGACCTCTTAGACATAAGACATAAGTTAGCAAGTAAACTACTAACCTAAAAAGAATGGCGGAAGATGCGATTTGAAAAAGATAGTAATGAAGTTCGGTGGAACTAGCGTAGGCACGGGCGAAAATATACGTCGCGTAGCCGAATTAGTCACGCAAAACGCTAAAAAAGAGTATAAAGTCGCTGTTGTGGTTTCAGCTTTGGCAGGTGTAACTAACAAGCTGCTTGAGGTAGCTTGCCAAGCAAAGAGAAGCGATGAAAAACTAATCGAAAAATTCACAAAAGAACTTCTTCAAAAACATAAAGAAGCAGTTGCAGATGCTGTTACAAGCAAGCAATTACAAAAAGAAGTAAACCAGATAATAGAGGAAACAATTGCTGAACTAGAAAAGGTTTTAACAGGCATATGCTATGTCGGTGAGCTAACACCAAAATCGAAGGATTATGTAGTTTCTTTTGGGGAACGGTTATCAGCACCAATCGTTTGGGGAGCAATAAAAGACTTCAAATTTGAAACCCAATGTTTCACGGGCAAAGATGCTGGAATAGTAACAGACTCAAACTTTGGCGATGCCGACCCGCTTATGAACTTCACAACTCACCTTGTGCGTGAAAGACTTGGCCCGCTAATGGAGAAAGGCGTAATTCCAGTTGTCACAGGATTTATCGCTGCAAACCAAGACGGCATAGTCACGACCGTTGGACGTGGAGGTTCAGATTACACCGCAACCATTTTGGGTGTTGCGTTAAAGGTTGATGAAGTGTGGATATGTACCGATGTTGACGGTATAATGACCACTGACCCAAAAATCGTGCCCACCGCAAAAATGCTTCCACAACTCAGCTATCAGGAAGCCGCTGAAATGGCGATTTTCGGAGCAAAAGCCATGCATCCGAGAGCACTTGGACCTGTAAGCAAAGAGAACATACCGGTCAGAATACGAAATGCTTTCCATCCAGAGAACCCTGGCACACTGATAACTAAAGAGCCAAACTCAAATTCCAAAGAAGTGGTTAAGGCAGTTGCCATGATAAAAGATGTTGCTATGATAAACGTTAGCGGTGCCGCCATGGTTGGGGCGCCTGGAAGCTACGCTAAGGTGTTTGATGTCTTGGGCAAAAACAACATCAACGTTATGATGATTTCCACAGCGGTTTCTGAAGCAAACATTTCAATGATAATCAAACGAGGCTTGCTGGGAAGGGCAATTAGCAACTTGGAAATTGCGCTACTGGAACGCGGCGGCTTAGTCAGCGAAGTCACGGCAGAAGACGATGTTGCAGTTATCGCGGTTATGGGCGCCTACATGAAGGGCACATTGGGCTTGGCTTCAAGAATTTTCGCTATTGTCGCTAAGAAGGGCATAAACATCCGCATGATTGCACAGGGCAGCTCAGAGCTTAACATTTCGTTTGTCGTTAAGGAGAAAGACGGCGTCGCAGTTGTTAAGGCAATTCATGAGGAATTCAACCTCGACAAGGCATAACTGCCTTCTTCAATTTGTTTATTTCAAGCTATCACTCGAAAAACCGAGTTTTTGCCATAACAATTAATCTGCCCAACCGTAATGCTTTGTCAGGAGCACTTCCAAATGGATAAACTAAACCTTCACCCCCAAATCCTGCAAAAACTACGCCAACAAACCAACCCACAAAACAACAGCTATACCTTTCTAGCTTTTAGCCTAAACTTGGAGACTGCCGACCTAACTGACAAGCTAAACACCAACCTAACCGAATGGCACCTCAAACTCTTATCCACCCTACTGGACCACTACACACAAGGCAAACCAACCCCACTCAAGGGTAAACTTGTCAAATACAAAGACATCCCAGGCGGGCACGCTTACGAAGGCGCCTTTGACAAGAGAGCCATTCAGCCAGTCGCAAAGTTTTTCGGTGAAAAACCAGCCGAGTTGATGCAGGCAGCAAGACTTTTGGGCGGTGTGGAGCGCAGTTTTGGGGATGCATCATTTGAGGTTGAAACGCTGAAAGGAATTCCTTTGACGTATATTCTATGGGGTGCAGAAGAGTTTCCAGCGACCGCCAGCATTCTTTATGATGAGTCAGCAAGCAGCTATTTGCCAACTGAGGATTTAGCGGTGCTTGGCGAATTAACCACAAGCCGTTTAATACAAGCGAAGCATAGTGATGTTAATTTAAAAGTTCAACTGCCTCATGTGGTCAGCTATAAACTGGAAGTTTTCTGAATGGAAAAGATGGCTGCCGCAGTTGCAGTCAGAGCACCCAAAACCCGAGATTGGCGCGGCTTTCTGCGCAACAAGGTTGGCAATATTGCACTCGCAAGCTTTGTCGCCAGTAGCATAGTAAACTTGTGTTACGTTTGCTGCTTTGTCGGCTAGCAGATAGTCGATGTGCCAGAACAGTTTTTTCTCCTTTCGCAGGTGCCGTTTCACTCTCTGTTCAAGGCTGTTTTGTGCTGAACCCACATAAGCGTAAGTGCCCGCTGAGAAAGTTATGGTGCCTAAAGCGCCGACTCTAATTTGGACTGCTGTCTCTAGCTGGATTATGAGTACGTAAATGCCTTTCAACTTTTTGCCCAAGTTACGGCTGGTTTTTTTAGGATTTAACGTTTTCTTGGTTGACATCAAGCTGTTTAAGCATTAACTCGATACTGTTTGTCGGTGGCAGGCAGGTTTGGTTTTGGCAGACGTAAACGGTTGCTTTACTGTCGATTTGCTGGTATCCCACGTCAGCGTTTTTTGGAGACTTTAACTGAACGGTTGTTGTTGGCAGATAGTTTCTCCTCAAAGCGTCCAGCATAAGCTGAGAGTCTTCTCCTTTCAGGTCCCCAACCAGAACAACGTTGTAAGAATTGCCGAGCAAGAGTTCGAGTGCCGAGAGAAAGAATGTGTATGCTTGGGGCATCGCTTCAACCTCGTCAGCAAAAAGCTCGCTCATTCGATTTGCCATCTCCTCGTACCTGGGTTCGCTTATCAATCGACCTATCCACAGCATGCAGTAGAGCGCCATTGAATTGCCTGAAGGAGTAGCGCCGTCATACACTTGCTTGAGCCGCGGCATTGATGCGTTGCTGTTTTGGGTTTGGTAGAAGCCGCCGTCTTTGGTGTCCCAAAACTTTTCAATCATGGCTTTGGTCAAGTCAACTGCTGCTTGCAGGTACTGTTCTTGAAAGGTTGCCTCGTACAAGTGGCACAGTCCAAACGTTAATGCTGCATAATCGTCAAGAAATCCCTCAATTGCTACTTCGCTCTTCGCATACCGATGGTAAAGCACGCCGTCTTTGAGCATGCGTTTTAGGATGAAATCGGCAGTTTGCTCTGCAGCCTCAAGGTATTTTTGCTCCTTCAGAGTGCGTCCTGTTTTGGCTAAAGCTGCAATCACCAAGCCGTTTTGGTCAGTTAATACTTTATCGTCAATCGCTGGGGGCACCCGTTTTTGTCTTGCCTCAAAAAGCACCGCTCTAATGTGATGTAGGCGTTCGGTTAGTTCTTGCATTGTTAAGCCTTCGTAGGGCGCAAGCTGGTCTAAGGGCTCGGCGATGTAGAAAATGTTTTTTCCCTTGCCCTCAGCATAGTTGCCTTTAGAGTTTAAACCGTAAACGTGGAACGCCAACTCTGCATCCGCTGGAGACAAAACATCAAGAACTTCGTCAACAGTCCAGAGGTAGTATTTACCTTCTTCGCCTTCGCTGTCAGCGTCTTGGGCAGAATAGAAACCACCATCCGCCCCAGCTAAGTCCCGCAAAACGTATGCGAGGACTTCTTTTGCTGCTTCTGCATAGCAACTGACACCTGTGACTTGGAAAGCTTCAATGCAAGCTAGCGCCATCAACGCTTGGTCGTACAGCATCTTTTCGAAGTGAGGAACCAGCCAACGCTCATCTGTGCTGTAGCGGTGAAACCCATAGCCGACTTGGTCGAAAATGCCGCCTTGCCGCATCCTGTTCAGTGTTTCCTCAACCATCCACCGAGCAGCCTTCTCGCCTGTCTGTACATAATAACGCAGAAGAAACAGCAGGTTGTGGGGTCTGGGAAATTTAGGTGCGCATCCGAAACCGCCGTTTTCAGAGTCATATTCACCGCTTAACTGCTGGTATGCTGCTTGAAAGACCTCTTTGCCAAGTGCCTTTTGAGGCGTTCTTTTCTCCACCGCTTGTATGCGTCTTTGAACGTCGGAGCCAACAATTTCCAGCTGCTGCCGCTGGCTCTTCCAGATTTGCATAATTTGAGGAACCAAATCTAGCATGCCAATTAAGCCTGCGCGGCTATTTTTGGGAATGTAGCTTGCGGCAAAAAAAGGGTTAAGGTCTGGTGTTAAGAGGACGTTTAGTGGCCAGCCGCAGTTTCTGCCCATTGCCTGGCAAACTGCCATGTAAGAGGCGTCTAGGTCTGGGCGTTCTTCACGATCAACTTTGATGCATACAAACGCTTCATTCATCAGGGATGCCACTTCGGCGTCTTGGAAGCATTCTTTTTCCATGACGTGGCACCAGTGGCAGCTTGAGTAGCCGATGCTTACGAAAACGGGTTTGTCTTCAGCTTTTGCCTTCTCTAAAGCCTCTTGACTCCACGGGAACCAGTCTACTGGGTTGTAAGCGTGCTGGAGCAGGTAGGGGCTTTTTTCGTTTATCAGCCTGTTAGGTTTGACTTCTGGGTTTGGAGACTGCAAAACAAAAACTTCCTTTAAATTTCTAATGAGTTTGCGTCTTAATAACCGTTTGAACTATCCCCGTGTTCCCTAAAAATGAAAGAAAGTAACAGTTTTACCGCTAGCAGTTAAAGCCCAGTTTATTTGCGTTTTTCTTCACTTTTGACGTAAACTTCAACCTTAACCGCCGAAGCTTCCTGACCAAGAAACTCCGCCAAGCTACCACTCCAAAGCGGCTTTGAATCAGCCGTAAACCCAACCGTCTGCGAAATCCCACGCCACAAAAGCGCTTTGTCGTAGTCTTTGGCGTCTTGAGGCATAAACTCGAAAATTGAGCGGCTGGCAACGATAACCAGTTTCTTTTTCATGCGTGAAATAGCAACGTTTATGCGGTTCAGGTTGAGGAGGAATTCGCTTTCGCTGCGGACGTAGTCTGGGTCGCTTACTGTGGCTGAAATGACGATGAAGTCTGCTTCTCCGCCTTGATACCGTTCAACCGTGTCCACCCTCACGTGTTGGCAGTCTTCCGCCAGCATGTTCTTTAGCAAGCCCTTCTGCGCATTATGGGGTGTAACTACACCAACACTTTCAGCAGCAACACAACGGACTAAAGCGTTCACTATCGAAGCCTCAACTAAGTTGGATTGGAAACTTTCCGCTTCATCATGAACGATTAGGGCGAAAACGTTTTGGGGCTCAAGCACGACACCTAAACCGCCTGTTTTAGGATCTAAAACCGTCAGCGTCTGCTTCTGGTCGGAGCGGAAATCAATCTTGTCTTTTTCGTACACCCATTCTCTGAGAAACTCGGCGACCACAGAGTGGCACCTGTGGCTCTCACATAGACGCACTGCAGGAATGTCGGCTGGATGCTGGCATTTTATTCTGTCAATACCAAGGTCTTCTTGACGAAGCAAACGCAGAAAATCCATCGCAGAGAGGAAGGACGCCATCTCTTCAAGCGTTCGGCGGTCTTCTTTTTCCCAGTTATGCGCAACAATCGGCGGCAGTTGACGGTGGTCACCTGCAACGAGGATTTGACTGTTTTTAGACAGAAAAGAGCCTGAGAGAACCAGTTCTGGAAGACGCATCATGCTTGCCTCATCAACGACAAGCAGGTCAAAGTAGCCTTCGCCCCAAGGAGGCTCTGAACCGCCAATCTTCTTCATAAGACCATACAAGCCGGGCGGCGTGAGACAAAGCACCATAGGATAAGCTGCGGAAGCGTCTTGAGACAGCGTTGTCTGCTGTATTAGGCAGTTCGTGAGTTCTTTAACGGTTTCTTCATCCTCATTGTAGTTGACGTAGCTAACGCCATCAATTGGAGCTGCCCTGCTGCCGCTTAACACACGGTAAATCCTCAGTTCTGCAAGGTCTCTGCCGCCACTGCCTAGGTATTCTTGCCAGCAACGGGCAAGCTTGGTTACGAATTCTTGAATAGCTTTATGCGTTGGCGCAACCATCAACACTCTACAACGTGAAGAGGTTCGGTGCGCGGCTATGTGAGCTAAAACCGCCAACTGAAGCGTCTCAGTTTTTCCCGTGCCAGGCGGCCCCTGCAACATGACAATCGGTTCTTTACCAAAAACGCGGTCAATGAGACCTGCCTGTTCAGGTTTTGGAGGAAAACGACGTTTTTCAACCCAACGCAGAAACGCAGAGGCAGCGTCCTTATTTAGGGCGGTATGTGCGAAGCCACAGGTTTTGCCTGCTAAATAGTCCGCCAAAAGGCAGTAAAGCACGTTGTTGCCAGAGTAGTCAAGCGATTTCGCTGCTCGGTCAGAAATTATGTCATCGGCTAAGTCGTCTAAAATGTACCATCTGCCAACTTCGAAGAGCTGCATATACTTGCTTTTAGCTTTCTCATGATCAGTGGTTGGAAGATTATGCCAGGCACTGTATTTTCTGCCTTTACCGCTTGGCCAAGTAACCACTTTAATGGTGACTTCAAGCTTTTTCGTATCAACTTTTCCAACGATGGCACGAGCGGATTTTTCCACCTCGGAAGGCGAGCGCTTTTGGGATTCCTCAAATTGCCCTTGGAAGTTACGTTTTAGTTCGGTTACAACCATCCAGTCGCCTGAGCTTGAATCGTCTCCACCCTTGATTCGGCAGGCGTTAGCGACACAGTCAGCCTTGGGTAAACCAATATCTTCGTAGACCAGTTTTCCCCTAACAATAAAGTCATGCTCAGTCTCCCGTATACCCGTGCACTGAAAAATCAATGACCTGCCTGAAGCAACCCGCTGGTAGGGCAACATGGCGTAATGCTGATACATTTCCTGGCGTTTAGAGAAGTACTCTAAATCCAAGAATTCCCTGCAACTACGTTCCAGCGTGGCAACGCCAAGGGAGAATTCTGAAATTTTGGGGATGGCAATCGGCTTTTTGCCTAAGCGTCTATTGCGAATTTTTAATGAGCGCTCGATATGCTCTAAAGCAAGACAGATTCTTTGACCCATGAGGTTCAGTTCTTCGTCAGTAACTCGACGGGTCATGGTGTAGTCGCACCACTTGCGTTTTTCCAGCATTACCTTCGCTGGACCATCTTCCTGATAAGTGTCCAAGCGCCCTTTAACACCCCAAAGATATTCAATGGGCAATTGGTCGCCAAATCGAGCGCGTGCTGGATAGAACCCGTCGTGTTGTCCATGTTTTTCCTGTAGGAAAGCGATAGTGCCGTCGGGGTTTCTGTGGTATGGCAGGGTGTAGTTGAAGAATCCGTCGCGGAAAATCAGTTTCAGGTTAGCTTGCGTTCCGTCTTTACGTGTTATTGTCCAATTTTTAGAGTCAAAATAGGAAGCTTGCTCCAGAATAGGCAACAGTCCCGTGCTGTGAAATTTAAGGGCTTTTCTGTGAACAACCTCATCTTGAAGAATAGAAAACATGGGTTGGTCAATAGCCTGCCTTAGCCCCAGTAGGTCACGAATTGCCATGGCACCCATCAAACTGGAATGCCTGCGGACAGCTTCCATGAGCACATCTCGTTCACCTCGACTAAAAAAGTACAAGTGAATAGGCGCTTCATCTGGGCTACCAACGTCAACGGCAACTTTTGTTATTGCTTCAGTGAGGTCTTTAAAGAAGGCTTCCAGCAGTTTCTGCTCTGCCTCTAGGCATAGTTCACGGTCATCTGGAAGATTGTTGATGACTCGGGATAAACTTGGCGGTTCACCCTTAAACCGTGTGCAGTTGACCCGTGCGCTAATCATAGAAATTACGTCTAGCATGTAGTCCCATTCAACAAAGAGGTAAACGCGAATCATGCCGTCAGGGCTGAACATTAATGCTGAGTCGGCTCCAGCAACTGGGCTGTCTTCGGGCAGGCTACCGTATCCAGTGCCTGTTAACCAGGGCATATATCGGCTTTTGCTGGCATAGGGGCTGCTGGGTCTTATTCCGCCTAGCATGTATTGGGCACGTTCAATTAGCCAATCCAGTTTAGCCCCAATAATAGGGTCTGTCGAGAGAATATTCACTCTTTCAGGGTCTCTTGCAAGCATAGTCGTGAAGTCATAGGGTCGCAAGTCATAGGTGTCCATAACAGCTTTGAGCTTAGCTAAATCCTCAAGCCGCTCAATACCGTGATGCCTAAGTGCGTTTTGTTCGCCTCGGCTTAAGTTAAGCAAAGCTATGCTTTCGTTTTCAACGGAGCAGACAATGCAGCATTCGTTGAATCCGCAGTTGTCACATCTCCAGCAAAGCTGATACTCCACTTCGTCTAGGGGTTTCTGGTGGATACGGTTTAGTTCGCCGTTTTTTGCTAACAGCCTCTCAACATCCTGAATGAGCGGGCTAAGCTTGAACTTTGGCAGGTTTTCAGCAGACAAATTGTCTAAGCTTGTTTCTCGGTTTATTACGCCGCCTTCAAGCTCTACTTTTGAGGATAAGCAGCCCAGTTCCTGTGTAAGCAGCAAAACGTAAATCGCCACTTGAATACGGTGAGCGGTCTGCTCCTTCCAAGAGGACTTTAGCTCAAAAATTCGAACCTTCACTTTTCCCTCTTTTAGCGGCCAAACAGCAATCAAATCGGCTATACCTTTTACATCCCAAACACCGATGTGTCCTTTCATGGGAACCTGATAAACCAAAACAGGCTTACCATCTGTCCGCTCGCCAGCAACAAGCTGGGCTTCAATGATTCCGCAAAGTTCCTTCAAAGCTTCCTGCGCTTTAACCCAACCGTACTGGTTAGGGTCAAACTTGGAGAAGTCATGGTAGCCTGCAGCTTTCTCTTTGAGGTCAGCCACCTTTTTTTCCTCAAGCTTCTTCCCCACACTGTACAGCAGAGGGCTGATTGGTTTGAAGGCTTCATGCCATCGACGGCTTTTCTCTTTTACGCGGTCAATTTTTAGTTTGAAAAAGCGAGGGCAACAGTTGAAACGGATGTATTCAGCTATGCCAGTGGCAGTTAATATGTGGTCGCCTTCTTTTTCATCGTCTGGAAACAAGTTTACTTCTTCATCTTCGCTAAACAGACTAAAGCCGCCTCTCTTACCCAACCATGTTGACTTTAACTTATAAGGAGATTATTGTATTTACCGTTAATTAAACAATAAAAACGCCTAACTAAACAAGTGCTGAGAAGACAAAAAAAGTCTTAGGTTAATTCTTTAACTTTTATGCGGTGTTCAGTTTCGTCCTCTTCTATCTTGATTTCAAGCCAGCACCGAAGTATATCTGCATCCGCCAATTTTCGACGACTATGCGGCTCAGGCTGCACATGAGATTTAATCATGTCAAAGCAAACGTTTGACATTGTAATTTTGTAGTTTCCGTTTGGGAGAGTCTGCACTGTTACATGGCTTTCATCGGTAGGCAGGTTTCCATAGGAACCAGGGTTCTCTAAATCGAGTTCTCTTTCAAGCCAGAGCTCAAGAAGCTCCGTATTTAACCGTTTAGGATTTTTAATCTCCCTGTTTATGAAATTCATATATTCTATTGGAATTATTACTTCAAAGTCTCTCATGCCCCTACACCTCACTCTACATTCAAATTTTTTGGTAGGTATAAATACAAATTGGAGAGTTCATGTGAATTATTACAAGAAAAAGCAGATGAAATGCAACCATTGAATGCTTAAGCCTTTTTTGCTGTTTGAAAGTTTCACCCATTTATTTTACGTTTCAGTTAAAGCTTATTAAATTGGGAATCTATCAAACGTGTTAAGCAGATTTAGGTTGAGGGAGAAATTGTATCTGTTTACTAATCCAAAATGCGTAGGAGAAAACGTTAATTGATTTTGTTAATGACCACTGCTCCGCCTTCTAACGCGCCCTGGTTTCATGGAAAACGCCTTCCACCATTAGGACTCATGTACGTTGCTGGCGCACTTGAAAAAGCCGGTAACCAAGTGCAAATGCTCGACAATTACCTAATGCAGCAAAGCATTGATGAAGTTCAAAAGTTGGTGCTTCAGCTTCAACCAGAAATTGTTGGAATCACCTGTGGAAGCGCCACATACAAGAAGTGTGTAGAAACCTCTCAAGCCATAAAACATGTTCTGCCAAGCTGCAAAATTGTTGTTGGCGGATGGCATGCCTCCTACATGCCCGACAGTTTGCTGGAGACGCCTGAGATTGATTATGTGGTTATGGGTGAAGGCGAAAAAGCAATTGCTGAACTCGCTGGCTTCATATTGAAAGGCGACTGGGCAGGCGCTGCAGGCGTCGCTGGAGTCGCATCCAGAGGCAAGAATGGCAACATAAAAAATGAACCCAATTTCCTGAGTAACATGGATGAAATCCCTTTCCCAGCAAGGCACCTTTTACCGCTGGAAAAATATGACCGCACTATTGAGTTCCTTAAAGCTAAACCAGCAGACGTAATGAGCATCAGTCGTGGCTGCACCTTCAACTGTGGCTTTTGCGAAACAAAAAAACTATGGGGCAACATCTGCCGCCAATTCAGCCCAAAACGGGTCATGGATGAAGTTAACGATTTAGTCACAAAATACGGCACCAAAGGTATCTATTTCATTAACGACAACTTTACTTTGCGCAAGAAGGAAACTGTTGAGTTCTGCGATTTAATGAAACAAAGCAAGCTTGACCTTGAATGGGTTTGCGACACACGCGTTAACCTTGTTAACCCTGAATTGCTTGAAAGGATGGCTTCTGCCGGATGCAAAACCATCTGGTTTGGCGTTGAGTCGGGGTCTCCAAGGATCTTAGAGAAAATCAACCGCCAAATCACCTTAGAACAAACGGAAGATGCGTTTAAAATGTGTCGTAAAGCTGGCATTCAAGTTGCGTGCTCTTTTATGCTTGGTTTACCAGGCGAAACCAAAGAGGACTTGATGGCGTCTTATCGTTTCGCGGAGAAGCTTGACGCGGACTGGTGTCAGTTTAACATTTTTATTGCTTACCCCGACAGTCCTTTGTACCGTGAAATGCTGGAGACAGGCAAATACACTCAGCTTGACGATTTCCTTTTGGGCGTTAAAACTGACGAGTTCGGCTATAACGACCTTCTGGCGATTCAGAAACAGTTCTTCAAAGACTTCCACCGTGCGCCAAAACGCATAATCAAACGCGTCAGACGTGAAGGCGTCTTAAACTTTGCAAAGCGCAGGCTAAACCCAGGCTCCGTTGACAGCGCAGGCATGGCTTAGCTGGGGTGGTTGGTTGCAGAAGCGAAGGTTAGGCAGAACAAACCTTCAAGTTTCCATTGTCGGATTCGGCGGAACATGGATTAGCGAAATAGACCAAGCCGCAGCCGTTAACGTTGTTCAGCGGGCGTTTGATTTGGGCATTAACTATTTTGATACGGCAAAGTGGGATGGCGACAGCGAAGAAAAAATGGGGCGAGCCCTCAAAGACGTAAGAGACCACTGCATTCTCGCCACTAAGACGGGTTCACGCACCAAAAAGGAGTCACTGGATGATTTCAAAAGCAGCCTAAAACGGCTCCAAACCGACCGACTGGACATTATTCAACTGCACGGAATCGACGACGAAAAAACCCTGCAGAAAGCCATGAGCCAAGACGGCGTATTGCAAACCTGCAAGCAAGCACGCAGAGAAGGCTTGGTAGATTTTATCGGAATTACAGGGCACAAACCAAAAGTTTTGAAGAAAGCCATTGAGACAGGCGAGTTTGACACTGTACTGGTTCCGCTTAACGTTATTACACGACAAGCTGAAGAGGAGCTTTTGCCAGCCGCCAAAGCGCTCGACGTCGGAGTTGCCGCCATGAAGCCGCTTTCAGCTAAAACCTCAAACTTAATCACATGCCTCTATAACCCGTCGCTGTCACTGGTTTCTGACGAGCCTGAGCTTAAAGCCCTCCTTGGCGAGAGCAATGGCGAGATGGTTTCGAGCGCTTTGCGGTACGTTTTATCTCGAGACATCGCGGTGACGATTCCGGGGTTGAGGTCAATTTCAGAAGTTGAAACTGCAGTCAGCGTCGGCGAAGGCTACGAAGGCTTAACCGGGTGTGAAAAGGAACGGTTCAGTTTCAAGTTAGGCACCCAGTACTGCCGTGACTGCGGACAATGCATGCCCTGCCCAGAAAAAGTGAATATTCCAGCGACTTTAAGGTTTGAATCGTTCTATTCCTGTTACGGCTTGAAGAATTGGGCAAAAAAGCTATACAGTGGATTAGAAGTTAAAGCCGATAAATGCAGTGGATGCGGCGAATGCGAGCCTAAATGCCCCTACAACCTTCCAGTCACAAAGCTGCTAAAAGAAGCGCACCTTAAACTTTCAAGCTAATTTTTCTGGAACAGGCAAATAATCGTCGCTGTGGGCGCACCCCATTCAGGCGAAAAACGCTTAAACTGACGCAAGCTAAACTTGTTGCCAAGCATATGCTGAAACCGCTCTACGGTGAACCAGTTTTTGTGGGCGTCATACCGTAAGCCTTCGATGCCTTCAGGCGCCTCCAAAATCAAGTAGCCCTTCGGCTTCAGAACACGGTATGCGTCGTCAAGAAAACGCTGTGGATTCCACAAGTGCTCAACCACTTCAGAAGCCAAAACAACATCAAACACTTCGGGCTTGAAAGCCAAGTTCTCCGCATCCCCCGAGAAAACCATTGAAACGCCGCGTTTATGAGCCATCGGCGTTATGGTTGGCAAATCAAACCCGGTAACGTTGTTGCCTAGTTTAGCGATGGGTTCACTTAAGACTCCGTCGCCGCAACCCACATCTAGGAGCATAAGGTTTTTGCCTGCAACGCTAACCATGTCAAGAAAAGTCTGTATACGCGCCTGATTAAGCGGCCTTGCATATGAAACGGCTGTGCTGTGCTGAAACGCCGCGGTGTAAGTGTCGTATTTCTGCCATTCAATCCAGCCTTGCCTGCTGCGGTTTCTTTGCCGGTACAGCGTTTCGCGGATTACTATGTGCTGTATCTGTTTTGGGTTGCGTAGCAGCCACATTAGAACGTGAATGCGGGTTTTAAGCATAGACAACATTTGGCTTTTAATGGTGTTCACTTCAATTTAAGGATTAAGCAACCAGCAATAAAACCAATTTCAAGGTTGAAAAAAGCAAAATAAAAAAGAAAA
>CAYMLF010000034.1:0-15427 GCA_964391275.1 uncultured Candidatus Bathyarchaeia archaeon | reverse complement strand
ACACACTTGCACTTATAAGCATGGCATGTACCATCCTTTTAAACAAGAGGAGTGAAAACCCGAAATGGCAACAATAATCGAGTTCATAATAATTTTCTTAACAGCCTTCGGGTTCAACATGATACCCTTTGCTGGCCCTTCTAACCTGTTTATAGCCTCAACCGCCGCCATCGGCTTAGTGAACGCTGACACTGCAACACTGCTGATTATTGGTTTAATGGTTGCTTTAGGCGCGACTTTAGCCAAAAGCATTCACTACCTAGTTACCTTCTTTGTCAGCAAGCACCTAAGCGAAAAAAGACGTGCACGTCTTGATGCTGACGCAGCTAAAATTCGGAAATGGGCTTTTTTGCTCAATTACATTGCAGCAGCTTCACCTATACCTGATGAACCAATAATCATACCTCTTGGCTTAATGAAGTACAGTCCTGCAAAGTTTTTCTTGTCTTATTTTCTAGGAAAAATCACGATTACGATTGTAGGTGCCTTTTTGGGAAACATCACAGGCAACATATTCTCTGCTTGGTTGAGCCCCGAAGTTATGGTAGTTATCTCGATTATTCTAACTATAGTTGTTACTGTTATTCTGTTAAAGGTTGATTTAGGTAAACTAGCCCAACGAGTTCTTAAAAGAAAACCCCATAAAGAAAACAGTAACGCTTCTTCAGAGAAAATTAATTAAGCAATGAATTGCGCTTTAAGGAAGGTTAATTATGCCGCAAAAACAGAGACGGTACTCCTTAAAATCTAAAGAAGCAAAACAAGTCCTCAGTGAAGCCTCCCAGAAACTGAAGCTTGATTTGGACGCGACTTTTGGCAGTAAAGCCAGCGTTGAAGTGGTTGAGTCAGAGGTTGGCTTAATCTACCTTATAGGCGGCAAACCCTTACTCTTCAAAGGCGACTCGGTTCTGCCAATGCTAACCTTCAACGAATTTGTTAACGCTGCTCCAAAAGTCGTTGTGGACATGGGCGCTGTCCCCTTCGTTTGTAAAGGCGCGAACGTGATGGCTCCTGGAATTCGCAAAGTTGAAGGAGAATTCGCCAAAGGCGACCTTGTCATCGTCATTGACGAAAAACACGGGAAGGCTTTGGCAATAGGTGAAAGTATGCTTGATTCTACTACAATGAGGGAAACAAAAAAGGGTCCAGTGATTAAGACCCTGCATTATGTTAGCGATAAAATCTGGGATTTCGCCAAGACACTTACTGAGTAAGCTTTTATTTCCATTTTGTTAGGATTTCTTCTCGTTTGAAGGTTGCTTTGCTCAGGTAGAATAGCCCGACGTCTGCGATTATGAGTGCTGCTGTTACGCCTAAGGCAAGCAGTAGCGACGTTGAGATTATGGAGCCGATGAGTACCACAAAGATTAAGGGCAAAACCACTAAGCCGCCTAATTGTTGGGCTGCCCGAATGTCGCTTACTTTCGAGGAAACGATGACGTTGGCTTCAACGCTCATGATGCAGGCTAAAGGTGTAATGACAAACATCATTAACGCCCAGTACAGGTTGGGCAATAGGATTATTCCAAGCGTTGTGTAGGACCAGTAGTCAATTATGGGCACAAATATGGCGGCGGCTATGTAAGTTACTGCCATGCATGGCACAAACGAAGCTAAGCTTTTGCCTAACAGTAACTCGCTGTCAGTCGTCGGGGTAGCCAGTAAGGGCTCTAAGCTTTTCTCCACTTTCTCGCCCACGATGCTGTAGGAAGCAATTATTGACGGCAAAATCGCTGGGATAAGCACAAAGTACATTGTGCCAAGATTAGCAATTTGATGCGCCGTTGTGAGCATTTCTTCGCTTGAAAGTTGGTCAGCACCCGCACTTAGTGTGAAAACGAAAATTGTAGGCAAAATCACACCCAAGACTATGGGCATGGCTATCAACGAGTAGAGGACGTACTTGTTTTTCTTGATGACGCTTAGGTCTTTCTTGGTGACAATCCATGATTTCCAAAGCCGCATTACGCTGAAACCTCCTTGATTAACTTTAAGTAAACATCTTCAAGCGTGGACCGAAGCTCCGTTACGTATTGAACATTGCCGCCTGCTGCAACCACAGCTTTGACCACAGCAGGATTATCCCTTTCAGGGTCATCCATATCCAAAATCAGCTTGTTATCTGAAACCCTAGCGGCTTTAACTTCGCTTAAACGTTGTACCGCAGCCAAAACTGCATCGGGTACGCTTTGCAGGTGAACAATCGTTTTTCTACTATAGAGGCTTCTCTCAAGGTTTCTTGGAGTATCCACCGCAACCAATTTGCTCTTGAGAATCGCAATTCGGTCACAGAGCCGTTCCGCCTCACTTAAATTATGGGTATTAATGAAAATTGTTCGCTTCTCTTTCTTTAGGTCTAAGATGAAATCCCTGACTGTTTTTGACGCTTCAGGGTCAAGATTTGCTGTTGGCTCGTCTAAGAATAGGACTTGTGGGTCATGAATTAGAGCTCGTGCGATAGCGATTTTCTGTTTCATACCCTTGCTAAACGTTCCCACAGTGTCTTCTTTTCGCTCCCAAATGCCTAACAACCGTAGCAACCGTTCAATATTGGCTTGGCGAGTTGCCTCTGGAACCTCGTAGAGTTGACCGTAAAAATCAAGGTTCCTGTAAGCGCTTAAGCTTTCGTATAAGCCAACGTTTTCTGGCAGGAACCCGACCATCTTTCGGATTTTCATGCAGTCTTCTTCACTGCTGACTGAGTAACCGCCTATTTGGGCGTCACCGCTTGTTTTGCTAATCAAGCAACAGAGCATGCGGATGGTGGTGGTTTTGCCTGCGCCGTTGGGTCCGAGAAAACCAAAAACTTCCCCTTTGTCAACGTGAAAGGTTACATTGTCTACGGCTGTTGTGTTGCCGAATGTTCGGGTAAGGTTCTTAGTTTCAATCATGCGTGTTTCACTCGCTTGAGTAGTTTATTATGGTTAACATAGAATAACTATTTAAGCTAGTTGATAACGCTTTCATCATATGAAACTGGTTAAATTCCTTGACCAAAAAGGCACAATACTAGTCCTTGACCCTCTTAACCAAACCCTTCTAAAAAACCTCGTTGTATCAGAAGCATCGATATCTGAACTTGCGGCAAAGCTTAACTTGCCCACTCTCAAGCTTTGGAGGAGAATGCAAAAACTGCTTAAAGCCAACTTGATTGAAATTGTAAGAACCGAAAAGGTAGGCAACATCAAAAAAAGTTCTTCCGCGCCACAGCAACAGGATATATTCCCCAACACCAGTTCCTTGAGTTTAAACCCAAAGACGCAAACTTGCAAGAAGCTTTCCGAATTTACACCGAGATTCAAAACAAAATTGCCCTCAAGATTTCAGCGCTGGGAGAAGTGCCAAATGGAGTTGACCCAATCGATTTTGCCCTATATGCAAGCATACAATCATTCGCCCAAATCTGCACTGATTCAACAACACGGGCAGAGATTACAAAAATGCAGGAGAATCTTGGAGATTTTAAGAAAAAGTTGATAGCTTGAAGCTGAACTGTTTAGGCTTTTTCGTATTTTGATTCTTCGATTCTTTTCTGCTCAAGCTCTTCCTCAGTAAGCTCAGACGCCGCAACTTCTTGTTGCCGCTCTTCAGGAGGCCAAGTTACGGGGTCTTTTACTGACGAGTAAAAGTTTGCAAAGCCTCTTTTTCCGCAAGCCGGACATTTTACATAATGATAAGGACCAACATGTGGTGATATGAATGCTGTGCCTAAGCCTGTTTCGTAAACGTTTTGGCATTTTTTACATTTTATCCTAACCATAGTCAAGCCATCCGTCATTAGCTGTGGTTAGGTGAAGATAACGGTACATTGACTATTTTAATGTAATTGAAAACGTTTTCAAAGCATGAAAAAGAGATAGTGTAGAAAAAAAGGGTCGCTGTTAAGCTGGTACCTTAATTTTCTGTTCTCTATTCCAATGTCGGTGCTGAGCAATAGCTTCCACAAATTCGCCAATGAACAAACCTAAATCAGCAGTTTTACCCGCCGATACTACGCCCTTGTCTGCCACCACGTTGCCGTCTGTTTCCACACCAAGGTTTACGCCGCTGATATTAGACGCAGAAAGCAAATCTACACCTTCACTAGTTGCACCTATAGGTTTGCAGTGTTTAAATGCTTCATTGACGAAATGTAGTGCGTCGCCTTGCATCTTTAACGCTTCAACGCTCTCTTGTCCTCCCGGGACAAAAACAGCGTCAAAGACCACCGAGGTTGTGCTGACAAAGTTCATGTCTACCTGCACTTCTTTGCCATTCATGCCCTTTACTTTGCCTAAAGCCTTTGAAATCACCTTAACGTGAGCGCCCTTTTCTTCGAGTGCACTTTTTATCTTCATTAATTCTTCTGTGTTAACGCCGTCCATAGCCAGAAAAGCTATCCTTCGACTCTTTATCGTATCCTTAACCGTGTGTTCCATACTGACTGCAGGCGAGGATTTCTCACTGGCACGCTTTGGGGCACCCGTCGGCGGAGTAGCACCTACCCCTTCGGCAATTTTTTTGGCTAAGTCGCTGTCAACGTTGCTGAATAAGTCAACTATTCTTTGTCGTGTTTCAGGGTTTTTGACCTTGCCCACTTCAAAGTGGAATGCTTTTACGATGTGTTCTTTTTCTGGCTCTGACATGCTATTGTAGAACATTGAGGCTTGACTGTAGAAATCCTTGAATTTCTCGCTTCGCGCACGAATTTTTTTGCCCTCGATTTTTTCAGCATAATGCACGTATCCGCCTTCACTTTCAGTTGCTGGCTTTGGGTCGCTGTCTCTTAGTGCATTTGGGAAATATGCTGTTTTGCCCTTGTTGATAGCCATGCGGTGGTATCCGTCGCGTTGGTTGTTGTGCACTGGCGATAAAGGCTTGTTAATTGGGATTTCCACAAAGTTTGGACCACCCAACCGTATCAACTGTGTATCTAAATACGAAAACAGCCTGCCCTGCAGAAGCGGGTCATTGCTAAAGTCAATGCCTGGAACAACGTTTCCAGGGTGGAAGGCGACTTGTTCGGTTTCAGCAAAAAAGTTGTCTGGATTGCGGTTAAGCACCATTTTGCCAATCTTTTTAGGCGGAACTAGTTCTTCTGGCCAAAGCTTGGTTGGGTCTAATACGTCAAAATCAAATTTGTCCTCGTCATCTTCCTCAATCATTTGCACGTAGAGCTCAAATTCGGGGTAGTCACCCATTTCTATTGCTTCCCAGAGGTCTTCTCGATTGTAGTCAGGGTTTTTTCCAGCGATTTTCTGTGTTTCATCCCAAACAAGCGAGTGCACGCCTAAAAGTGGCTTCCACAATAGTTTGATGAATCTTGCTTTTCCTTGGGCATTGATGAACTTGAACGTGTTTACGCTAAAGCCGTCCATCATTCGGTAGCTTCGGGGAAGCGCCCTATCTGAAAGCACCCACATTATCATGTGCGCGAGCTCAGGCATGTTAGCTACAAAATCCCAAAAAGTATCGTGGGCTGCGGATGCCTGTGGGATTTCATTATCAGGTTCTGGTTTAATTGCATGTACAAGGTCTGGGAATTTGATGGCGTCTTGAATGAAAAATACTGGCATGTTATTTCCAACTAAATCGTAGACTCCGTCTTCAGTGTAAAACTTGGTTGCAAAACCCCGCACATCTCTAACGGTATCCGCTGAACCTCGTGAACCAACAACGGTTGAAAACCTCACGAAAACAGGTGTTTTCTTTGATGGGTCTTGCAGGAATTTGGCTTTTGTGTACTCGGCCATAGATTCATAGGGCTGAAAATATCCATGTGCTCCAGAGCCTCTTGCGTGGACTACTCGCTCGGGGATGCGTTCGTGGTCAAAATGTGTTAGTTTTTCTCGAAAATGAAAATCTTCCATCAATGTTGGACCGCGGGGACCTGCTTTAAGAGAGTCGTCTGTGTGGCTTACGCGTACTCCCTCGTTAGTTGTTAAAATTTGCCCTTTTGAGTCTTCACGATATGGCTCTAAATGCTCGTCTTTTGTAGATTCGTTAATAGAATTGGTTCTTTCCTTTTTATTTAGTATAAAAATCACCATTCTAAGGAACACTTTTGTTGTTATAATCGGTTTGTGATTGTTTCGCACTAGCATCAGCACAGTAACTCACGCCTCGGAAAGTTAGAGCCAAGAGCCAACTTAGAGTTCACTCTACGAAAGACTCTTTATATAAGGGGGCTATAGTATTGTGTGAGCTTACTAGTTCTGGCTAGATAAGTTTTTATTCGCGTATGAAACTTAAACTTCGACCGTTAAGATAAAGGATGATTCAGATAATGCAAAAGGGAGATTTCATATTAATTAATTATATCGGAAAAGTTAAAGAAACAAACGAAGTTTTTGACACAACAGTTGAAGAAATCGCAAAAAAAGAGCACCTCCACAAAGAAGGTGAAATCTACGAGCCCAAACTTGTTGTTATCGGTGAATGTTGGGTTCTAAAATCGTTAGACGAAGCATTAACGGGTATGGAGCTTGAAAAGCAATCCACCGTTGAGATTCCAGCTGACAAAGCCTTTGGTCAAAGAGACCCAGAAAAAATCAAACGTGTCCCCCTGAGGCAGCTTTTAGCTAAAGAAATCAACCCAGTGATTGGTGCACGCATCGAATATCAAGGCAAAATGGCAAGTGTCCGCTCAATTGGCGCTGGAAGAGTTCTGTTGGACTTTAACCCGCCCTTAGCTGGAAGAACCCTAATCTATGATGTAACAGTGAACAAGAAACTTGAAAGTAACGAGGAAAAAATTGGCGCTCTCATCCACAGACGTGTTCCAGTGGTTGAAGAAGAAAAGTTCAAAATAACCATAAAAGCCAAAAACTTGACCATTGACATGCCAGAAGACACATTCTACGTTGAAGGCATCCAAATCGCCAAACGTGGCATCGCCATGGACATTCAAAAGTTCCTGCCAGACCTTGCAGAGATACGGTTTGTGGAAACTTTCAAGGCTGAACCCAAACCAGCGGTGCCAGCGCCAGCAGCGGCAGAAGAGAAAGCTAAGGCTTAACAAGCCATTTTTCCCTATACTTTCTGTTTTCGCTTATTTTTGCTATATTTATGCATAGGGTAGCCATTGTTTCTTGGGATAGAAGTTTGCAGGTTAGCATTAGTTAGTCTGTAAGATTTTTAACCTTGAAGTGAAACGTTTCTTATGGGTATTCAATTTTGAAGTACAAGATGTTGGTTCCAATAGAAAAAAACGTTGAGCATTATGCTGGGAAACAAGTAGCCGAAAAAGTTATGATAGGCAGCGAAGGCATAACCGAGAAAACCGACAAAAAGAAGATGGCTCTTTGGACAAAAGACGCCATGGAACGCCTAGACTCTTTGGTTGACGAAAAAACAAGAACCCAAATCATGAACAATTGCGGTTCAAACTGTGCAGAAATAAACAAACGGGTAATCCAAAAAGCTGTTGAACGACGTAAGAAGTTCAAAACCTTTGAAGACTTTCTTGTTGCTGAGATTGAGAACCCGCAGAAAGGAACAAAAATCCAGCATGAAGGCAACCAACTGCTTCACATATACACTCCGCAAGCGTTTACCCATCCTATGCGTTGCTACTGCGGTTTAATCCGTGCCCTGCCAAAAGATGTTGTCATGTCAAAAACCTATTGCCATTGCTCTGAAGGATTCATCAAGAAATACTGGGAAAGCATAACGGGTAAACAGGTAGATGTTACGCTTTTGGAAAGTGCAGTTTCTGGGGCTTCTCAATGCAAGTTTGCCATCAAAATTTAGCATTTTAGATGCAATAATTTTGAAACAAAGATTAAATCTACCAGTCCCCTTATAGTAATAATATCGCTCATCACTGATTCTCCTCTTCTAGCTAACAAAGTGGTCATATCAAAAGGGAGGTGAAAAAAGGCAAAATGGATCACACCTTAGTTCACTTTGAAATCCCAGCGGTAGACGTGGAAAAACTAAAACAGTTCTATGAACAACTTTTCGGCTGGAAAATCCAAGAATACCCTGGACCAATCGACTACTGGACAATTCAAACGGTTCCTGTAGATGCAAATGGTATGCCGCTGAGACCTGGCGTGAACGGTGGATTGTATAGAAAGCCAGAGCCAAACATTAGGCCGCTTAACTATTATTCTGTTGAATCAATTAATGATTGTTTGGTTAGACTTGAAGTGCTTGGTGGAAAGGTTATTTCTCCTAAACAGGAAGTTCCTGACATCGGTTGGGTTGCAGCGGCTGTTGATCCTGAAGGTAATCCGTTTGCGCTTATTGAGCCAATCAAAAAGTAGTGTTTAGTTGATTATGCCTGTCGCTCTAGCCACTGTTTGACACGCGTCATAATTTAATTGTAGCTTATGTAAAATCGTGTACCGCTCAGGTCTAATCTTTGAAGCCATATGCAAAGCCTTCACAACATCCTCGTCTTTAACCCCCAACTCAGACGCGGTTGTTGGCGCCCCAATCTGCTTAAGCGTGCTTTTGATGCGTTGCCAATTAGAGCCGTAAAGAAACGAGGTCAAAATCGATCCTATGCCGCATTGTTCCCCATGCATGGCATGATGAGAATCAACCATATCAAGTGCATGACTAAACAGGTGTTCAGAACCGCTACAGGGTCTGCTGCTTCCCGCAATGCTCATGGCAACACCGCAACTAATCAACGCTTCCAGCAAAACACGTAAACCGCCGTCGCTTCCAGGCTTGATTAAAGCAGCGTTTTCCATAACCAGCTTGGTACTCATTAAAGCTAAGCTTGCTGCGTATTCGCCGTAATACTCTTTGTTTTCAAGATGCGCCAGTTTCCAGTCCTTTACAGCGGTAAATTTGGCGATAACGTCTCCGCAACCGCTTATGACTGAACGCCAAGGCGCCAAAGAAATGACTTCTGTATCCGCGATTATGGCTAACGGTGCCTGAGCCATGATTGAGTATGGTTTGGTTGAGCCTTTAATTGAGGCAAGTGGGCTTGCGATGCCATCATGCGAAACAGTGGTGGGAATGCTGACGAAGGGCAAGTTTTGGTTGCCTGAACTAACCTTTGCAGCGTCAATGATGGTTCCGCCGCCAACGCCGAAAAGCACTTGAGGCTTTAGAGTTTTGATTTGCTCTTCAATCAGAGCAACGTCTTTCATGGTTATTGAATTAACTAGAAGAGCGTTAACATCCATGCCTGCTTGCTCAAGAAAATCGTAAACTCTTTTGCCTGCAACCTCATAGCTTTTTTCGCCGCTGATTATCAACGCTACGCCTTTGAGGTTTAGCCTGTTTGTGACTTCGGTTACTCGGGTTAGAACTCCTTTTCCCACGATTACTTCTCTTGGAAGCTGCATGTAATGGTAAGTTGAAGTCAAGTATGCTCACTTTTCAAGGTGAAGTACTATAGAGTCAGGGTTTAGATGTTTAAACTTTTTGAATTAACCGCTTTTGCAGTTAAACATGCTCTATTGACATTAAAAATGTGACACCGTAATATTAATTAATCCCATAGAATGATTACATGATGCTACTTCCTAGAGGATGTAATCTCATCCATCAAGTCTATTTTAGGGAGAAGAATAAACAAATGTCACAAAACAATCCAGCTAGCCAACTAGTCCTTAAAGGAACAACAACAATCGGTGTCGTCTGCAAGGACGGCGTAATTCTTGCCTCTGATACTCGAGTTACAATGGGTTACTATGTTGCCCACAAAGCAGGAAAAAAGGTGTATCAAATCGACGACCATCTTGGCATGACCATTGCAGGAACAGTCGCAGACGCCCAAAAAGTCGTGGACATTCTTATTGCAAACGCTAAATTATACAAAATCAACATGAACAGGCCCATTCCCATTAGCGCTGCTGCAAGAATAGTTGCAAACATACTCTTTCAGAATAGGTATATTCCACTGGCAACTCAGGTTT
Source organism: uncultured Candidatus Bathyarchaeia archaeon (assembly GCA_964391275.1). GTDB lineage: Archaea > Thermoproteota > Bathyarchaeia > Bathyarchaeales > Bathycorpusculaceae > Bathycorpusculum. Next base: position 5,564 of record CAYMLF010000034.1, on the reverse strand, counting down.
TGGTTGGAGGTTTGGATGAGACTGGACCACACGTTTTCAATTTAGACCCGTTTGGAAGCTTAACAGAGGAGAAATCAGTTTCCACAGGTTCAGGTTCCCCAGTAGCTTACGGTATACTTGAGGATAAGTATCGTGAAGGTATGACAATTCATGAATTGTTACCTACGATTGTTAAAGCAGTTAACGCTGCTATGAAACGTGATGTGGCAAGCGGCAACAATTATAATATCACCGTTATTGACAAGAAAGGTTACAGAGAGTTAACAGATGAAGAGAAAAAGAAGCTTCTTTCAAGCTAGGGAAGATTAATCGTGGCTCGGACACAAGAAAAAGACAGAGATAAAATAGAAATAAGTCATTATATTTTGCAGCATGTTCCAAGAGAAGCAGAAGTCACCCGTATTGAATACGAAGGACCCATGCTGTCAGTTTACACTAAAAAACCAGAAGTCTTAGTTGACCAAAGCAGTGTAATTTCTGAAATAGTCGGCGTTATCCGCAAAAGAATAGTTGTTAGACCTGACCCTTCAGTTAGGCTACCTGAAGTAGAAGCAGAAAAAATTACCCGTGAACTAATTGCTCCAGAAGCAGAAATAACAGACATAAACTTTGATCCTAGCCTTGGCGAAATCATTATTGAAACAAAAAAGCCTGGCTTAGTCATAGGAAGAAATGGGGCTGTACTTCAAGAAATCATAAGGAAGACCAAATGGCGTCCTCATGTTCTGCGGAGTCCTCCAATTAAATCTAAAATTGTTACCCACATGCGTCACTATCTGCATTCGGAGAGCAAGGAGCGTGAGCGAATCTTGCGCACTGTTGGTGAACGTATTTTCCGACCTAAAACTTATGATGTTGGCGACGTTCGAATGACCGTTCTAGGCGGTGCCCAAGAAGTTGGTCGTTCCGCTTTTCTAGTTAAAACAAGAGAAAGCAGTGTACTGTTAGACTGTGGTATTCATCCAGGTACCCAACGGCCTTTTGAGGCGTTTCCACGGTTTGATTCTCCTGAATTTGAAATTGACAATTTGGATGCGGTTGTCATTAGCCATGCGCACCTTGACCATTGTGGTTTAGCGCCTTTCCTGTACAAGTATGGTTATGATGGTCCACTTTATTGTTCAGCGCCAACCTCTAACTTGATGACAATGCTGCAGCTGGACTATTTGGACGTGGCTAGCAAGCAGGGAGTAACACCGTTTTATGACCAAAAAGACGTGCGCGAGTGTGTTTTGCATACTATTCCTCTGCGTTTTGGCGTTGTCACAGACATTGCTCCAGATATTCGTTTAACATTACATAATTCAGGACACATTTTAGGGGCTTCAATGGTGCACCTTCACATTGGGGAAGGCTTACATAACATTGTCTACACCAGCGACTACAAGTTTGGACGCACCATGCTTTTGGAAGCTGCAACAACAGAGTTCCCTCGTATCGAAACAGTCATCACCGAAAGCACTTACAGTGGCCCTGACGATATTGTGCCTTCAAGGGTTGAAGCTGAAGAGGCCTTAACCAACATTATTAATAAAACTCTGGAACGTAAAGGCAAAGTTTTGATTCCAGTGCCTGCTGTGGGACGCGCCCAAGAAATCATGCTTGTTATCGATGGTTACATGAAACGTGGTATGATGAAGGAAGCGCCAGTGTTCATTGAAGGAATGATTAGCGAAGCAACAGCAATCCACACTGCTTACCCAGAATACTTAGGCAGGGAAGTACGACATAGCATACTGCATGAAGAGGTTAACCCATTCCAGTCAGATTACTTCACAATCGTTGAGCACCCAAGCGTTCGTCAAAGCATCATTGAAGGTGAGCCATGTATTGTCCTAGCTACTTCAGGCATGCTTGAGGGTGGACCAGTAATTGAATACTTTAAAAACTGGGCAAATGACGAGCGGAACTCGATTATCTTTGTCAGCTACCAGATTGAAGGAACCATGGGCAGACGCGTGCAAAAAGGCGTAAATGAAGTGACAATGATGGATAACGAAGGCAAAATGGCGGCTTTGCAAGTTAAAATGCAGGTTGAATCTATAGAGGGTTTCTCAGGGCACTCAGACAGAAGACAACTGGTAAATTACTTGACTCATTTGACTCCTAAGCCGGAACGCATCTTTGTTGTTCACGGCGAAAAACAGAAAACCTTGAATTTCGGTAATTTCCTCATCAACAAAGCAGGCGTTAACACCGTAGTTCCAAATGTTTTGGAAACTTTTAGGCTGCTGTAGACAGAGGTTCATTTGGAACTGGCGTTTTTTCTCGCCAAATCCTAATATTTTTTGGACAAATAACAACTCTTTCTTCGCCTAAACGTGCAATGTCTCCGCCGATTGACTCCGTAAAAGCGTAGAGTTCATTCACTGCAACTTTAACATCATCGATGCTTTTGCTAGCTAAGGGCGTGATGCGTAGAATTAGTATGTTGCCGTTTTGGGCTTCGTTTTTTATGTTTGCCAAGTCTGATAAGTCTCTTAGGGGTATAGCTTTAAGATATGTTTTAGTTGATTGTTGCGTAACTGGGGGTTCAGTGGTGACCGTGTTTTCTGTAGTTTCTGCTTTAAGTTCTTCAACAGGAGCGTCAGTTTGGGCTTCTGTTTCTTGTTTTTTTGGCTTGCGGAATAGTCCAAATGATGGCATTCTCTCGTCCTATCCTGATATATTTAACTTGCAACAGTTAAGCGTTTCTTAATTTCAAGTCTGAAGTCTACTACCAAATATGAATCAATCCATAAGTAAGTTATGGATTTAGGGTCAATGTTGCAAACTTGCCTTAGCTAATGTGAATATTACAGTTTCTTAAAAAGGCTGAAAAAATAGTTATCGCTTAGAACTTTAGAGCGCACTTACTGCTTCATCGAAAACTCGCCTTTCAGAGTGTTTTCTTAAGGGTTTGTGAGTGCCATTTGACATCTAACAATCAATTTAGAACATTTTTTATGATAGTCCCACTTAATCTATATAGTAACGAGTTTTGAGGTGAAATTGTTTGACTCTTTTTGCTAACCGCCTTCAAGCTGGGCAACAATTAGCCGAGGCATTGCAACGCTTTTCTTTTAAGAATGGGCTTGTCTTGGCGATTCCCAGAGGCGGCGTGGTTGTGGGATACGAGATTGCAGACGCATTGAATCTGCTTTTGGACGTTATTGTTCCAAGGAAGCTTGGGGCACCGGGAAACCCTGAGTATGCCATCGGCGCTGTTGCTGAGGACGGTACAATGATTCTGGATGAGAATGCGATTGAGTATCTCCATGTTCCCCAAGATTACATCGAACGGGAAAGTGCAATGCAGAAGCAAGAAATCCAGCGTCGAATGCGCCTATACAGGCAAGATACGCCTTACCCTGACTTGAAAGGTCGAGACGTGATAGTTGTGGATGACGGCATAGCAACTGGCTCCACAATGAAAGCGGCATTAGCATCAGTAAAAAACTGCGGAGCAAACACAGTAACCGCTGCAATTCCAGTTGGTCCTCCCTCCACTATTGATGCGTTGAAAAAGTTGGCTGACCGTGTGGTGTGCCTGTTTACGCCTGAATCGTTTTTTGCGATTGGCGAGTTTTATGACGATTTTTCCCAAACTAGCGATGATGAAGTTATCTATTTGCTTGGTAAAAACCGTGAAAAACATGTTTTGGAATCGGTCTCGAGGTGAAAAAAGTTGAGTGAATATGACATGGTTGAAGTTAAAATTCCGATTAATGAGATTTCAGCGATTAATGGAAATTTGACAACTCCGCAAGGTGCGAATGCAGTTGTTGTTTTTGCTCATGGAAGCGGCAGCGGCAGATTCAGCCCAAGAAACCAGTATGTCGCCAAGGTCTTCAATCAAGCAGGCATTGCAACGCTCCTAATTGACTTGTTAACGCCTGAAGAGGAGGAAATTGACGTAGTCACCACAGAGTACCGCTTCAACATTGAATTGCTTGCGCAGCGGCTAGTCACCGCTACTCAGTGGCTTAAACAAGACCTCAAAACCAGCGCAATGACGTTTGGCTTCTTCGGCGCCAGCACTGGTGCAGCGGCAGCGCTGATTGGGGCAGCAAAGCTTCCTGACATCGTTAAAGCGGTGGTTTCCCGAGGCGGCAGACCAGACCTTGCAGGCAACTTTTTGGAGCAGGTTGAGTCGCCGACGCTGTTTCTGGTTGGCGGCTTGGATGAGGTGGTTTTGGATTTGAATCGGCAGGCGATGGCTCAGATGTCTGCGGAGACGCGTCTTGTGGTTGTCGAGGGCGCTACGCACCTGTTTGAGGAGCAGGGCAAACTTGAAGAGGTTGCTAAGCTTTCGACAGATTGGTTTGTGCGTCACCTTTAAGCCCGTCATTGTGGGGAGGTTGCGGCGCTGGGTTGTTCAGTGATTTGTGGCTTGCCAGCGTATTTGGGGCATATTAGGAACTCGTTGCAGGAGCTTTAGAGGGTCTACAGTGCGCCAACCTATTTGCCGCCTAATATCCAAACAATGCACAGGACCTATAGGGGAGTAGGTCGGTATTGGCTAAAAACCCCGCCATTAGTATGTTGGGTTTCACCGCTTTTTATAGAGGGGGGTAGGTTGTGGAGAGCAACAGTTGAGCGTTCAACATGGCTTTAAATAAGGGAGGGGGGGTCTGCTGAGAGAGAGACCTCGCTTCTTAGGGCTATTCGCTTTTAGGCTGCTTATAGAGCTTGTAGAACGAGTAATTCTCTACTATGTCAGACGTCAAAAGAAAACTGAACGCAAGCACCTTGTCTAAGGGCACATTCATGTAGGCTTTGTCCTTGGATACTTTTACGGCGTCAGGGTTAGAGGTTAAAATAACCGTTAGCACATCTCCGATTGCCAACTCATCGCCGATTTTATGTCCATCCGAGGATTCCTCGTCAAGCGGAATAGCAGTTTTCCATCCGCCCGGCCCAAAATCTGCCACTACATAGGGGTGTCCGTTGCGGATTAGGCTGGAGATTAAAAGGGTTGGCATGCATTTTTCGCATTGCCCGGCGAGGTCGTTGTATTCACTTTCGCTTAAGGGTAAAACGAGAATTTTATGTTTTACGCTGTCTTGGTCGGTTATTGTGAAAAAATTCATCATGGCTTATTACCGAATATCTAGTTTTTTGTTGGGTAATAACTGTTTCTGTCTGGGGTGGTTTGGTGTTTTTGGGGGTTTTTGTGTGTTTTGGGAGTGGTTGAGCGTTAAAATTAAATACTTGTAAATAGTGTAGTATTTACAGTGAGTGTGATGGTAACAACAGGTCCCCTCTCTTCGCCGTTAAGTCAACAACAAAAAACAGTCTGGTCACTGTTAAGCAAAGGCTTATCAATCGCCGCAATCGCAGAAAAACTCAAAACCACCCGCCAATTCATCAACCAAACCAAACTCGCAGCCGAAGCCAAACTCGCAACCACACTTATGGAAGTCGCCCAAACAAACGACCTCCAAGTAACAAGACTATACCCTAAAGAAGCCATCCTGCTCGGGTACCACCCAGCGCTGAAACGCAAAGCCATAGTCACCTACAGCACCAACTACGGCATCAAAGTCTGGTACTGGCACGACAGCCCAGAAGAAGTCACCGAC
>CAYMLF010000033.1:0-15556 GCA_964391275.1 uncultured Candidatus Bathyarchaeia archaeon | reverse complement strand
GTTCGAGTCCCTTCCCCGGCGCCAACCTTTTAGGTATCCAGTTAAGACCAAGAAATAACACTGTTTTAGATAAAACAAAAGAGCAGAAATTGTTTTCGCATAAACAATATTAAGCGCAGAAGTGGACAGAATGGGGTATGTACGATATACCCCGTATCACAGTTGAACTTCTCTCCATAATTGCCTGCATTGTCCTTGTAAGATTCATGATAAAACCATACCAATTAACAAGAGAAGAACGGTATCTTGGTTTACCCCTCGGATTTGGCATTTTAGGCATATCCTTTTTTTTCAACATCATAGCACTTACTGTGCCCTTTTATTCCATTCCAGTTTTAACTTGGCCTCAGCATGTTACAAGAGCATTCGCATTTATCTTCCTTGCAACGACTTATTATTTTTCTAATAAATCAAAAAACAAAAGGACGTTTTGGAATCTAACCCTTAGCTCGTTGATAATAGCGCTCATAATATTGTCTATAGTTTTAATTTTTACTCCGCAGTTTGAATTGACGAAATATCAATATGTTCAATGGTACCTTATACGACCTTTAAACATAATATGCCTGCTGTACGTTTTTATTCACACTCTAAGAAGCCACATAAAAAAGCCAGATCCAACAACAATATGGATACCTTTGGGGTTCATTTTACTTGCTGCAAGCCAGTTTACGCTAGCCTTGTGGTATCTTAATTACAGTTCACTAGTCTTTTGGGCAGGGCTAGCATTTCGTTCCATAGGATTAGCCGTTTTCCTTATAGTAGCCATTTTAACCTTTTACACCCCAACGGGAAAAAAGTATGAAAAGAATTTCGCGTAGAGATAAACTAAAAATCTATGGCGACCTGTTGGCTGTATTATACGAGGAAGCCAACGCAGAAAAGATAGTGTTAACGAGGGTTCAGGTAAGAATAGGCGTGCCCTTTGACCGCTTAAAAAATTACCTTTTTGAACTCAGTACCCTTGGGTTAATTCAAGACCAAGGTTCGCTTAGGCTTACTGAGAAAGGAAAACAGTACCTCAGGGAATACGAGAAAGTGCTTGATTTCATGAAGCGCATGGGATTAACTTATCGATAATATTGAATCGTCTCTAAAATAACTTCAGAACCGCTTTTCCGGCATAGTTTAAATCTTGCTTTGGGCAACCGGTGTTGTGTTTGTTTACAATAACTTATATTGTACTATTCCAATATTGTATCAATAAAATATTGGTTTTTCTTATGGTGGAAATATCAAACGCAGAAACAGCTCTCTTGGGCATGCTATCAGAGCAGCCAATGTACCCCTATCAAATAGAACAACAAGTAAAATACAGGGACATGCGATTCTGGACCGACCTCTCAATGTCATCAATCTACAAGCTACTTCAGAAACTCGAAGAAGCTGCCCTAATCACACGAAAGAACGAAATAAGCCCAGAAAACCGTCTCCAAAAAATATACACCATCAGCGAAGAAGGAAAGAGAGCATTACAAGAAAAAATTGAAGCCTTGCTAAGCGAGCCAGAGCACATAAAGTGGCAAATCGACATAGGCACCTACAACCTCAACCTTATCTCAAAAGAAAAAACCCAGATAGCACTCACCAAGTACCGCTCCGCCCTACAAAAAAAGATTCAAGAGTACGAGGCGCTCCTAAAATTCCTGCAAGATGAAGAGTGCCCCGCATATCGGTTCGGAGTAGCATCGCGCCCTATTTTCCTACTCAAAGCTGAAATACATTGGGTGGGCGAATTTCTCGATTTACTAGCCCGTTTACATAATCAGGAAGGCGCTGAGTAATGGATATCGAATACTACACAAAAGCAAAATACTATCTAGACACCCTTTGCAGTGTCAAACCCAATAGGAGAGTCGGTTCACTTGGAAACCGTGCGGCAACAGACTTTTTTGCAGAAAAATTGAAAGCATGGAGCTACTCAATCGACACCACTCCCTTTAAGTGCTTAGATTATCAAAGCGAAGAGCCGTCATTAACACACCAAGGCACCACCTTTGATGTCAAAATAAGCCCGTACTCTTTAGGGTGCGATACAACATCTCAGTTAGTGGTTGCTTCAACGATAGATGAGTTGGAAAAAAGCGATTGCAGCGATAAAATACTGCTTCTCAAAGGCGAATTATGCGCTGAGCAATTGATGCCCAAAAACTTCGTTTTTTACAACCCCGACCATCACAAAAAGATATACGCACTACTTGAAGAGAAAAAGCCTGTAGCAATCATTACTGCAACTAGCAAAAACCCGCAAATGGTAGGAAACATGTACCCTTTTCCAATGATAAACGACGGCGACTTTGATATTCCATCCGTTTTTTGCACGGATATAGTTGGTGAAGAAATAGCCGCCAGAGCAGGGCAAAAATTCAATCTAAAAGCGGAAGCCAAACGTATTCAAACCACCGCCTGCAACGTTATAGCACACAAAAACCCGCAAGCCCAAAACAAGATAACCATTTGTGCCCACATAGACGCAGTTGAGGATAGCCCTGGAGCATCAGACAATGCCTCAGGTGTTGCTGTTCTATTGCTCCTTGCAGAGCTGCTAAAGGAATACCGGGGCAAGTTGGGAATCGAGATAATTGCGTTTAACGGCGAGGACCATTACAGTTTGGGTGGACAGATGGATTATCTGAACCGATACAGCGATAGTTTGAATCAAATTCTTGTCGCTATTAACATAGATGACGTGGGATACGCCAAGGGTGAAACAGCATATTCTTTCTATAGTTGTCCATCAGAAATCCAGCAAAAAGCAAACATGGCATTTAGCAGGCACAGAGAAATACATGAAGGAGAGCAATGGTATCAAGGGGACCATATGATATTTGCACAAAGCCAAAAACCGACAATAGCTATAACCTCAGACAAAGTCGCCGAATTAATGACCACTATAACGCATTCTCCAAAAGACACTCCCGAAATAATCGATTATCATAAACTCGTAGAGTTAGCTTGCGCATTAGACGCCCTAGTTACGGCGTTCTAAGACTTTTTTCCTTAACGTTTACTGCGTCCTTGAAAAGAGTTACTTAAGGATTAGCTGCTTTTTTTGTTACGTGAAAAACAACCTGTAAGGCATAACGGTATTGATTCTTACGACGCTATCTTCAGGGCGCCTTCACTTTTGTTAGATATCCCTTCCTACTTAGGTTCCCGGTAAAGTCTACCCCTTCTCTGGCATCAGCGTTTAATACGCATAAACTTAATACTTTAAACCTTGCTTGACCCTTACTCCAAAGGAAGCGTAAAAATGAAAATCTTAGCAATAGATATTGGCGCAGGCACCAAAGACATACTGCTCTACGACAGCGAAAAGAAAAACATTGAAAACTGCATTAAAATGGTTCTGCCCTCGCCTACCCAAACGTTCGCAACAAAAATCAAGCAAGTAACAACAGAGGGCAAAGACATTTTCGTAAATGGAGATACAATCGGCGGAGGCGCCTTAACCTCAGCATTGAAAGCGCATATTGAAAAAGGACTCCGTGTTGTGGTTACAGAGAGCGCTGCTTACACCATAAGAAATGTCCTTGAAGAGGTCAAGCAACTTGGAATCGAAGTTGTCACAGAAGACAATGAACCTCAAGAATTCAGGGGAGAAACAATCACCCTTGAAGAGATCAATCTAAACCAGCTACAGTTATTTTTGGAAGGGTTTGGCGAAACCTTCACTGACATAGAGGTTGTGGCAATTGCAGTTCAAGACCATGGTGTTTTCCCTGCAGGCGTAAGCAATAGGAAGTTCCGTATTCAAAAAATGAGAGAACTTTTGAAAGAAAAGTCTAAACCTGAAAACTTAGCTTTCAGAGAGGAGGAGATACCGCCCTGTTTTCTTCGAATGAAATCTGCTGCTCAAGCTTCAAGGAGACAGCTTCCTAACGCTAAAGTTTTACTTATGGATACTTCGCCAGATGCGCTTCTCGGCTGCCTAAAAGACCCAATTGCAGAAAAAGCTAATCCCGTCCTAGTCGTAAATGCCGGTAACGGGCACACAATGGCTTCTATAATATCAAACGGAGAAATCGTTGGTATGCTGGAACACCACACGCGACTGCTGAGTCCCCAGAAAATTGAACGCCTTTTAGTCGATTTTGCCAATGGAGACCTCAGCGATGATGACGTGTTCAAAGATAATGGTCATGGCTTATTCTACCTGTCAAATCCGCTTGGCTTTTCAAGAATAGAAAAAGTTGTGGCGACAGGACCAAACAGGAATATTCTATCCCAAACAAAGTTTCCTGTTTATTTTGCCGCTCCAGGCGGTGACGTAATGATGACTGGCCCCGTGGGTTTGATTGAAGCTGCACAAAACAAATTTGATCTCTGACAGAATCACATTGACTTCTCTTTTCGAGAGGTTCTTCAAAACAAGAATAATTAAATAATTATTTGATGTCAGCTCTGTCTTAGATCTAGTACTTTCATTGCGACCTCTACGGCTTCTCTCTCGTTGTTTTCGGCAGCCTTGCGGAAATTCGTAATGACCGGTAAGAATGTCTGCTTCAGCATTATGCCTGTCAAGTCGTTGATAATCTTCTTCTGTTTCTCATCCAACTCGCCCAACATGCTGAAGGCTTTGGTAAGCTCTCTTTGTCGTGTTTCTTCAATGTGCGTAAGCAGTTCAGAAACAACATCTCTAACAGAATCAGCCTTAACTGCCCGCTCAAGCATCGTAAGCTCTTGATTGACCATTTCTAATGCTTCCTGTGCGCTTTTCTGACGCTCTTGCTTATTGCGTTCAGCAATTGAAGTCAGGTCGTCGATGTTGTAGAGTTTCACGTTTGGCAACTCTTCGATAGCTTCTTCAACGTTGCGGGGGTTAGAAATGTCAATTACTAATAGGGAAGCCTTGTTTTGACGGTTTGCTATGAGTTTGGAAACCAATTCTTTAGTTAGCAGATAATGCTTAGCTGAGGTAGCGCAGAACACAACGTCTGCATCTACTAGAACCTCGTTGAGTTTATCATACTTGACTGCTTCACCGTTAAGTTCGGTAGCTAATCGTACCGCACGTTCATAAGTTCTGTTGGCGATGAATATCGGGCTTAGGCAACGTCTAGCCATTGCTTTAGAGACAAGCGTGGCTGTTTCGCCTGCGCCCATAACAAGGATTTTCTTTTGATTAAGGTTTCCTAGCAGGTTTGCGGCTAGTTCCACAGCGGCTGAACCGATGGAGACGGCGCCTTTGCCGATTCCAGTTTTACATCTAACTCGTCTACCCACGTTTACTGCCCGATTGAACAGGAGACCCAAGACTGGACCTGTTACTTTTGCTTTTTCAGCTTCTAGATAGGCGTTCCAGACTTGGTTTATTACTTGGTCTTCGCCTATAACCATTGATTCTAACCCTGAAGTTACCCGTAAGAGATGATTAAGGGCACCTTGGTTAACGGAGTATTCTATTGCTTTGTCCACGTCAACTTTGTGGTTAGGCATTCGGTTGCATAAATACTCCACTGCAGCTTTGACTGTTTTGTCTCTATTTTCGCTTACTAGATAGAGTTCAATTCGATTGCATGTTTGGATAAGAACTGACTCTTGGACGCCATCGAGTAAGCGAACCTCGCTATACGCGTCAGCTTTGTCTTTGAAAGATACGGCTTCTAGGAGTGGCACATGAGCTGTCTTGTGAGTAATCCTGACGTTGACGATGTCGATGTTCTTAGCGGAAGCGTGCATTGTATGGAGTTCCCCCCTTTTTATTCTCTATTACCTGCTCTGTCGAGGTCCAAGTGTCTTCCACTATTTGCTGGAGTTCCTGTAGCACAGTTGCTATCTTTCTGCCTTTAACAGTTAAACCGTAAACTCGAGGAGCTCTTCGTATAAACACCAGTTTTTTGCCTCTCAAATGTCGCAAGTACTCGTAGATTCTCCGTATAGAAAGCCCCGTCTCCTTAGAAAGCTTTCCTGCGGAAATCCCAGTATAGCTTATAGCATCATAAATTTTTCGCTCGACACATGTAAAAGTTTCCTTTGCAGGGTCCCTTTTTGATTTAACAAAGAATACGTAATCTCTGTCTGCTCTGGTTTCTATTAGGTCAAGTAAGCGTAAGCGTTTAATGATGCGGGAAGTGATTTTCGGCGAGATAAACAATTGAATGTCTTGGAAAGTTTTAGGTCCAGGAAGAAGTGCTTGTAGAAGTGACTCTTCGTAACCTTCTGAATTAGCCGGTAACTTTTCTGCAAATTCAGGGGTGCCTTCAAACAGTTGGGCTATGCGTCCACCGAATGTAGTTGCATAATACTTGTCTCTTGCTTCAGCGGCTAAACCTACTGCCATTAGCGGCTGCAAGCATTCGTCAACGATTGTATTTTGACTGTATTTATGCCGAGTTTTTTTTAGTTCTTGTTGAAGCTGGTTAACAGAGTATTTACCCTTTGTAGTTAACTGAAGAATGCGAAGTCTGGTAGGATTCTTTAGCACATTCAAAAGGATTCTCAGGTATCTTGGGTTACTCATCATTTCATGTAGAGTTCTTAGTTCACTTCTCAGCTTGTACACTTGACATCGGGTTATACATTCTAAAGGCGATATTGGGGTGCACTCTTTGCACACGGTATCTAGCGACTTGAGCATCTGGGTTAAATCTTGGCTATTTTCAGTAATTTGTTTTTGACATATGATCATGTACTCATTCTCCTCCTACAAGCGGGTATACAAAGAGGCTGCTGGGAAAGCGTGGAGCTGAACTTGGGACTACCAATTTCCCCATCATTTTTCTTCAAATTCCATAGGTTTAAGAAATGTAAAAAGCGTTTTCGTCAAGGATTCTTGACCGACTCCTTAGTCAAACTTTCTTGACTAACTTTTTTGCCATTTAAAGGTCTTTTTTATTTATTATTTTAAGAAATATTGGCTTTGATTTGGTTTCTTGATGAAGCCATTGTTTGTTGGTTACGATTTAGGGCTATATAGTTGGCAGGTTGAAGACCTACCGTTTGGACAGGCACATATTTTCTTTCTGGCGCAAGCTCCTATAGCCGCTTCTTTTATAGCACCAAAACCTCTTATTACTCTGAGGATGGTCAGTGCCCAAACGTGTTTACCTTGCTGGTCCTGAAGTTTTCCTGTGTGAAGCCAAAGCGCTTGGCGAACGCAAAAAAGCGTTATGCAGCAAGTATGGCTTCGACGGTGTTTTCCCTCTTGATGTTGAAGTAGACGCCATAGGCAAACAGCCCAATGAAATCGGCTTATGCATCAGCGACGTTAATGAGGGCTTGATAAAAACCTGCGATATTTTGATTGCAAACATAACCCCTTTTAGGGGACCAAGTGCTGACGTGGGAACCGCGTTTGAGATGGGTTTTGCGCACGCATTAGGCAAAACAGTGTTTGCGTACACTAACGTTGCATTGCCTTTCACAGAGCGAACAGTTCAAGCCCTCAAATCCGAAGCTAACCGGTGCAAAGACGGAAAATTGCGGGACGCACAGGGCATGTTTATTGAAGAAGTATGCTTAACTGATAATTTGATGATTGACGGCTGTATCAATGCAAATAGTAAACTGCTTGTAGTTGAGGATGCCCCAAAAGACCAGTTGTATACTTACCTTGCGGGTTTCGAGAAATGTCTGCAAGCGGCTAAAGAAAAGTTTAGTACTTGCTGATAAGGTAAGGTTTCAGCTTCTCGAAAACTTGGGCTTCCTTGAATATCAAGCCCTCGCATTCATCCCTGCTGAGGCTCCATGTTTTCTTAAGAAAAAGGCCTACCCTGCCAATCCAAAGCACACGTAGAGCATCAATCAACTTGTCTCTGCCGTATGCTGGTTTTCTGTGGAATTCTGCGATGAATGAGTAAACGATTTTTGCCCAGTCTTCAGACGTGAAATCAACTTCTTGCATGCCTTGGTTAATCGTCTGTTTTAGATGGTCAAGTTTGCTTTGTATCTCTGGCTCTAAAACTGCTCTGTAAATTGCCGTATGCTGGTCGTAATTGCCTATGAACGCTTGAATGGTGTCAGGCAAGGAAAAGGTTATGGCTTCAGGGGTTCCGCCGCAACTAACATCGCTAACCATATCCACACACGACACACTCTTTATTTGCTTCCAAACAGCCTCGCTTTGTTCAATGCATGTGAACATGGTGTTCATTACCTGCCTAAACATGCTTGCCAATTGGCTTGAAGGGTCTTTGGCGTCGTGGTTTTTAACCCCTAAAAACGCTTGCTTGACGTTGTAGCCGTTTGCTAAAGCGGTGAAGGTTTCAAAAATGTCGATGCCAAATCTGCTACTGTCTGGAACCTCATTCCATAAACTAGAATCCAAAAGGTCTTCAACCAGTTTTATAGAGAGACCAAAGTCTCCGCCTATGGGTTGTCTAATGTCTTTGCCAAAAAGGCTGCGGGTGACTGGGTAACATAAAAAGTTGGTTATGGTGCCGTCGTATTTTCTGCGGTTATAGTAGGGTGCCACAAAATCTGTGCCTGCCAACGTTGGAGCGATCAAAAGTTTCATCCATTCAGGCGTAATGCTACGCAAGTCTGAATCAACCAGCGCTACGCTTTTGACTTTAAGGTAGCTCGCCGCTTCAAAAATGGCTCGCACCGCTGTCCCTTTACCTGACAAGCCCATGTAAATAGCAGGAATCAACTTTACCTTAGCAGGCAAACCGACCTTCTTAACTGAAGTCAACGTATCGTCCACTGATTTACCGTCAGAAACAAAAATTACTGACCTTAACTTTGGAAAATACTTGTCTAAGCCCTTGACTACTTGAGAAAGCACGTAGCTTGCTGTTAAAACATTATTGTATGATGGGATTCCAACCAGAAGGTCTGCCCTTTCAATATCATGCAAATAAACCTTGGCATCTAACGACAGCGCAGTTTCTATGTTCTTATTCTTTTTTCTAATCAAACATTTTTGTACAATTATACGAAGGGTTATACAAAAATCATTCGTTAATGCTCTAAATAGTACTCCTGAAACGCATAAACTTGTTTGATTAAGCCCTAATTTGCGGTTGCCAAAAGGATTTTAAGCAGGTATAAGCTCGCTAGCTAGTAGATGCTTAAATCAGCAATTATTTTGCTTTTGATTGTTTCTTTTTCTGTTCTAGCGTTTTTTATTACCTATTACTACTATTTTCCCTATTCCATTCGCCTGTTCTTAACCTTGATTGTTTTGGCTGTAACTTACGCCGTCAAATATTTTGTCGATAATTGGTTATCCAAGCGTGTTTCTTCCAAAAGAGAGCAGTTTTCTTTTCGCAGAATAGCTAACTTATTGTATATAATTGTCCTTTCCGTAGCAATTTTAGCCATCTGGATTCAAGACTTAAGCATATTGTTTGTTTCAACCGGAATTGTAGGCGCTGGAGTCGCTGTTGCTTTGCAGGATGTTTTCAAAAATATTGCAGGTGGGCTTTTAGTTTTGGTTAACCGTGCCTACAAAATTGGTGACAGAATTGAAGTTAACGGGACTTTTGGCGACGTCTTAGATATTGGTTTGTTTAGTACTACTTTGCTTGAAATTAAAGAATGGATTGATGGTGATCAAGCTACAGGTCGAATTACTGTAATTCCAAATTCTTTTGTTCTCTCCAAGCAATTCAACAATTATGATAAAGACTACGATTTCATATGGGATGAAATCCTGATTCCTCTAACTTATGATAGTAATTGGAAAGCGGCAAATGATAAAATCATGGCTATAATCGATGAAGAAACAAGACTGGTCTCTGAAAAAGCCGATGAAGCCTTAACGGCGCTTGGGAAGCGATACTATGTACCTAAACGGTATGCAACTTCAGCGGTTTATATCACATTTACAGACAATTGGGTAGCTTTCAAGGTGAGGTATGTTACAGAAGTACATAGCAGAAGAACATTAAACTCTAAACTTAGCCAGCGTATTCTTGAAGAGATCGAGCGGTCAACTGATATCCATATAGCTTCTACCACCCTGTCGGTTTCAGGACAAATCAACCTAAGTAATAAACAAAGCAGAAACGAAAAGCTTGAAACAAAGGTCTGATAAGAAAGTAAAAAAACAAGCATTAACATAGTACTTTGTAAGGGTTTTTGGACTTGTTTTTAGGAACCGCTAATGACACCATACGCATTGTTATTACTGCTGTGCTTTTTTATTTTTTACTAGTGCTTATCCTAAGGATTTCTGGCAAACGAACCTTATCTTCTATGAATGCCTTTGACTTCGTTGTTACAGTAGCGATAGGAACTACTTTGTCTTCAACGATTCTTGATAGTTCAATAGCTTTGACTGATGGATTAACAGCGTTTGTTGTACTGGTTGGTTTACAGTTTGCTATTTCATGGTTCTCCAGCAGGTCACAGCGGATTGACCGTATTGTTAAGTCAGAGCCTAAACTCCTATGTTACAACGGCGCGTTTCTTTTTGACGCTTTAAAACGGGAACGTATAGTGGAATCGGAAATAATGCAGTCTTTAAGGTCACAGGGGTTTTCTTCACTTAAGGATGTTAATGCGGTGGTGCTTGAAACAAACGGCAACATATCAATAATAAGCGAACTAAAAGACGACAAATCCGCTTTAAAAGAAGTAAAACTGCCCTGACAATTGGAGAATAAACGCTATTTGAGGTCCAACTTCATGTTTGACTTACAAACACTTTTCTTTGGAGATTTAGAATGGTGGACTCCGCTTGAAGTAGCCTTAAGAGCAATAATTCTTTATTCTTACGCTTATTTTTTGATTCGTTTGCTAGGAAAGCGCGGTACCCAAAGATTGACAATTCTTGAAGTTGTTCTCATCATCTCTTTAAGCTCAGTTGTCGGTTCCCCAATGGTTCAGCTTGAACTTGCGCTATTGCCTTCTTTACTTGTTATGACAATTATTATGCTGTTAGAGCAAACCTTAATTTCGTTAACCAAACGTAACGAATCCTTCAGAAGATTGGTTGAAGGCAAACCTGTACTGCTTATAGAAAACGGCATCATCGATTACAAGAAACTAAAAAAGGAAAAAATAACCAAACATGACTTATTCACAGAGTTAAGAGACAAAGGAATAGAGAACCTTGGCGAAATAAAAAGAGCGTATGCCGAGAAGACAGGTTCAATAAGTGTATATCGGCTAGAAAAACCGTTGATAGGGTTATCTATACTTCCTGAAAATGCTCATAAATCAACTCATTTTAAGTCAGGAGAGATTGTGCAAAAAGAGGGTTATTTTGCTTGTTGGAACTGTGGACGAGTACAAACATACAAGGGAAAAGAAGCTTTTCGCTTTTGCCCAAAATGTAACCAAAAAGAGTGGGTAATGTATGAAGAAGATAAAAAATAGGTGCTTTGTATCGTTTACAAGCGCTTTCTTTTTAAGACTCCTGATTTTTTCAGGGTTTGCATTCAAAAATGTCAGGGTTATTGCTTAGCTCCGTTAATGACTGCCCAATTGTCACTACATCACCAATTGCGCTGACTAAAGCAATTGGCAAACATACGGTTGAGCTTGTGAATCTTTTCTTGAATCCAAGCTCTTCTGCGGCGTTGCTGTCAAGTTTAACCTGAAGATGCGTTATCTTCCATTCGGCAAAATCAGCTGATACTCCTTTTACTTCGCCAACAATAAAGCCTTTAGCGCCAATAACCTTTTTACCAAAAAGCACATCAACACTTGTCAAAAAATCACCAATAAAAAAGAACTTGACTCAACCATAAATGCCTTTCTTAATCTCTGCCTTCTTGAACCGTTACATTGGATAGTCTCTCAAAATTTTTAAGCATGAGTTGTTTGGGCGTGGCTCTCCATTCCCAATTGCCAAAGGCGCTGCTGGGACGATTCATCCTTGCATCCTTCCCCAGTCCAAGCGCATCTTGAACAGGCAAAATGCTCAGTTTAGCCTGTGAGGAAAGCGCCAATTTCACCATTTCAAAGCCGACCTCTGCCTCAGTAACCTTTTTGCCGATTTGCTTGAAAAAATTCGCCTTCTGCTTGCTTGACGCTTCATTGGCAAACCAGCCTCTAGCCGTGTTAGTATCATGCGTTCCCGTGTAAACCACGACGTTTTGTGGGTGACTCGCTACTCGGTGCGGATTATCGTCTCGGTCATCAAAGCTAAAGAGCAGCACTTTCATACCTGGAATCCCCAATGCCTTTACCGCTTCTTTTACAGGGGCGTCTATCACGCCTAAATCTTCAGCAATAAACGGCAAAGCAGGAAAATTAGCTTTCAAGCAGGCAAAAAACGGTTTCGATGGCGTCTTAACCCAACGGCCTTCTCTGGCGTTTTTCGCTGTTCCAGAAACTCTCCAGTAAGCCACAAACCCCCGAAAATGGTCCAAACGGAGCAAGTCATAAACCTTCAAGCCGTAGTCAACGCGTTTGAGCCACCATTCAAAACCTGCCTTTTCCATTCTGCGCCACTCATACACTGGGTTGCCCCATAACTGGCCGTCTTCGCTAAAGTAGTCTGGTGGAACTCCGCCGACAAACCTTGGCTTGCTCTGCTTGTCTAAACTGAAGAGTTCTTGGTTTGCCCAGATGTCTGCGCTGTCGTAAGCCACGTAAAAGGGCATGTCCCCGATGATTCGGATTTGCTTTTCTTTGCAGAACGCTTTAAGCTCCGACCATTGACTAAAAAAAATGTATTGCACGAACTTTTGATAGGCTATTTCATCGGTTAACTCTTGGTTTTCTTTGGCGAGTGCTTCTGGCTCACGTAGGCGTAGAGTTGCTGGCCAAGTGTGCCATGGCATGCCTGTTTTAGCTTTTAGCGCCATGAACAAGGCGTAATCGTCAAGCCAAAAACCGTTTTCAAGCATGAACGCTTCAAAGCAGCGTTTATCGTTAAACATCAATTGGTGCTGCTTAAGCTTGGCGAATGCTCTCCTAAGCATCAGTTCCTTTTGCAGGTACGCTTCTTTATAGTTGACTTTACTAGACTGGGGAACAGCCATCGTTTTTTTAATCTCTTTTGGCAGAAACCGCTTTTCGACGAGTTTTTCAGGGCTGATTAGCAGGGGGTTTCCAGCGAAGGCTGAGCATGTCTGGTACGGCGAGTTTCCGCCTTCAAAGCTTGTCGGCGAAAGCGGAAGAATACTCCAGTAATGCTGCTTACTTTTTTCGAGCAGTTGTGCAAACTTGTAGCTTTCAGGTCCTAAATCTCCAATGCCAAACTTGGATGGCAAAGAAGAAATATGCATTAAAACCCCGCTAGCCCTGCCTGTGAGGTTTATGAGCTATCACCACCTGCAAGCAGAGCTACTGGAAAATCGCTTAAAACCTCGCTGACAAGTAACCTTCCTGAATTAGAGTGTAAACGTGCGCCTGTAAACATTTCAATGTAACTTGCTGGTGCTTGATTTGGCAGGGTTAAGCTGGTGTCTTCCCAGTCCACCTCACTCCATGACAGTGAGGGCTCCAATAAGCTCGCAACAAAACGGGGCACAACAACAATAACAAACTGGTCGCCTTTACTTTTTGCAAACGCAAACAAATGCTTGCTCAGTTCGCCTTCAATCTTTAGCGGAAGGTAAGTGCCCTCTTCAAACAGCCCTTTTAGCCTGCGCCTAACCTGCAGCGCCTTAAAAATTACATAAAGCTTGGCCTTTCCAGATTCATAATTCTCTAAGTAAGTTTGACTGTTTGAAGGTTCACTCGCTGAAACCTCGGCTAGCAACTTCTGCCGCAACTGGAAGTCTACTGGGCGGCGGTTGTCGGGGTCAACCATGCTGAGGTTCCAAAGTTCTGAGCCTTGGTAAAAGTCTGGGATGCCTGGGCACGCGATTTTTAGTAGCGTCTGCGCAAGGGAGTTGTATACGCCATAGCGGGCGATTTGTTTTTGGAAGGGCAGAAAATCATAGAGAAAGTGTTTGTTTTGCGAAACAGCAGTGATAAATCGGGTTGCTGCTTCTTCATAAGGTACGTTTGGGGTTAGCCATGAAGAGTTCACTTTTGCTTCTCTCAGCGCCTTAACCATGTACGCAGTCAATCGTTGGACAAAATCTTGCATCTTTGCCTCTTCAAAGGGGTAAGCGGATAGAAGTGTCTGGTAAACAAAATATTCCTCATTGGCATCTGGGGCTTGTCTGCCGTTTATGTGTGCTTTTTCTTTAGCGTTGACTTCAGCCCACCTCTTTAGGTGCTTTTCAAGCTCTTGAGGGATTTCGCTTAGAACGTTTAGTCTTGCTCTGCAGTCTTCGCCTCTCTTTGTATCGTGAGTGCTGGATGCGTTTAGGGAAAGCGGCCACTTACTTTGCCTAGCCGCGTTAAATCGTTGAACCTCTTCAGCAGAAACTCCAAATTTGGCTGGGTTGCCGCCGACTTCATTAAGCGAGAGCAACCTACAATAGCGGTAAAACGCTGTATCTTCTAAACCCTTAGCCATAACTGAACCAGTAAACTGTTGAAGACGCATCAACGCCTCCAAGGCAACGTCGCTAGAACCGCTCAGATTAAGAAGGAATTCGACAGCGCCCAACTCCTTGATGACTGATGGCTTCTTTTGTTTTGCCTGAGCTAACGCTAAACAGAAGCTAGCCGATGCCTCCACACTGGTGTTTGTTGGGTTTAGGTAGGTTCGGTAAACAGGAAAACAGGCGAATAATTCAACAATCGCATCTGTCATGGCTTTAAAATTGAATTTGCCACCTTGGATTTCTCTGAGGGCTTGAAGGATTAGGCGTGAGAGGTTTTTTGCGTCGCCCATAAAGTAGTTTTCAATAACGAATCTTTTGCAGTTGTAGAGGAGTTCGCTGAAGGCTTGAGTGTTACCAGTAAACCTCTTGTATACCTCATCAATTGCTTTCTCTTTTTCCTGAGCCACAAACAAACCGTTAACGCAGTTCACAAAGTCGTATCCTGTATTGCCCTCAACAGGCCAAGAATCAGGCAACTCTTCGGCACCAGTCAATATTTTTTCGACAATCACGTAGGCGTCCGGCGCGTGCTTGCGTAACTTTTGCAGGTACTCTTCTGGCTTAAACAAGCCGTCAATGTGGTCAACACGCAGCGCAGAAATCTTCCCAGCCTTAAGCAATTCAAGAGATAGCTGGTGAGTTTCTTCAAAAACTCCCTGCTCCTCCATCCGCAGCCCGATGAGGTCGATTATGTCGAAGAACCTGCGGTAATTAATCTGTTTTAAGGCTGCTTTCCAATATGCCAGTGCATATGCCTGCTTAGATAGTAAGTGCGCTAAGCGGTCAGGGTTGCCGTTATAGTCGTTGAGGGTTTCTTGGGTTGGTTTGCCGCTTAATTGCTGGGCTGTGGCGGGGTTTACTGGAAACTTTAGGCTGCCATACTTTATTTTGAAGCCCTTCTCGAAGGTAAGAGTGGTTTCTCCCTGCTTTAGACAATCGGCAAAGTGTTTTGCTAGAAAAGGCGTTAAAA
Organism: uncultured Candidatus Bathyarchaeia archaeon; assembly: GCA_964391275.1. GTDB lineage: Archaea > Thermoproteota > Bathyarchaeia > Bathyarchaeales > Bathycorpusculaceae > Bathycorpusculum. The sequence goes on along the minus strand of CAYMLF010000033.1, from coordinate 244 downwards.
TGCGTCCGTTTAACCGTGGAGAGGGATAGTTCCAGTTGACATCCAAAAACTTGCTGTAATGGGAAGATGTGCCCTTCTCTATGGCGTCGTAGACCATGGGGTTCTCCAAGGAAAAGGCAACATGGTTGGGCACGATGTCCTGTAGCCAACCCAGCCCATATGCCTTCGCTTCTCTGGTTGCCTCTTCAAAACCCTCTGCGCCGCCTAACTCCTCGTTGATCTGGTTGGGGTCTGTTATGTCGTA
>CAYMLF010000032.1:11773-15684 GCA_964391275.1 uncultured Candidatus Bathyarchaeia archaeon | reverse complement strand
TCAACGGGTCGGTGCCCGCTTCTGATTGAGTTTTCCGTGGTTTCCCATGGCATACCTGCTATACCTCACATTGCTAATACACTACTAATATAGTGGGTTACAGAAAAGTCGAATTGGCCCTTCTGAGGTACCGTGGATGGGCCATTGTGGGGCCATCAGGTTGGCCCAAACGCTGAAAAAGTGATTGTGTTGGCTAAGAAGACTGTGGTTAAGGTGGTTATGAGTCGGGAGCAGCGGGCGCTTTTGACTTTTTTGGCGGAGAGGTTGGGTATAAGCGAGAGTGAGGTTATGCGGTTGGCGCTTATGGATTATGTTAAGGACTTGAATTTTATGAGTGAGGCGTTACATCGTAAGAAACCAAGTGATGGTGGAACCGAATATTAAACTCCGAGGCGGCTTATCAGTAACTCATAGAGAATTAACTTTAAATGTAAATCAAATAATATACTAAACACAATGCCAATCGATAGCAGAACAAATAAGACGTCTGAATCAGTCCAGTTTGACGAAATCTTGCTAAAATCCATTGACGAAGCCTTTTTTAGCTTAGGTGAGACAGTCAGACAAGCAATATATTTCCATCTTGAAGAACAGTTTCAAATAAAGGAAAAACAGATTCCAAAACATCTAAAAAAGTTTCAAGCAGCAATAGAGAAGATTTTTGGTTCTGGCGCTCGCTTCCTTGAAATTTTAATCATGAAAAACCTTTACCGCAATATTGGGGAGAAAATGATCTTGGCGAATGATTGTTCTGTGGATTTTGTCTCCTACATGAATGAAGCCAAAAAAACTTTTGTTAACGACAAAAAAACAAGGTAGCTCTTTAATCTGTATCAAGGGTTCATAAAGGCTTTATCAATAAAAGATGTTGAGTTTTAGTTAACCATTAAGGCTATGTAGTGCTAACTACATGTAGCTGATACTAAAGTGTCCCAGATTTGGAGGTGAATTGGAGAGTTGACAAACAATGCAAGAATATTAATCGTTGATGACGACGAAAATATTCGTCGGGTGCTTGAAACAATCCTCACTGATGAGGGGTATGCCGTGGAATCAGCAGATACAGCGGCGAAAGGTATAGAGAAAAGTCACAGCGCATTTTTCAATATAGCATTAGTTGATGTCCGCTTACCCGACATGGAAGGAATTGACCTGCTGCCAAAACTACGAGAGACAAAGCCAAAGATGCGTAAAATCATTGTGACTGGTTATCCTACGCTTCAAAACGCTATGAATGCAGTTAATAATGGAGCAAACGCTTACGTGATGAAGCCTTTTGATGTTGAAAAGATTCTGAACACTATTAAGGATCAGTTGGAGAAGCAAAAGGAAGAGAAGGTTTACTGTGAAGAGAACGTTGTGGAATTTATTGAAACGCGTATTAAAGAGTTAGAAGCAAAGGACAAGATTGTGGGCACAAAATAACTAACTCCACTTTTCAATCTTTCAGAAATAGCTGTTATGCCTTTTTAGCAGTGCATGGTTAACGCTAAAGCTTATTTAACTGTAGAAACAAGAAGGTTTCAAACGGAGAAATATTTATGGACTGGGGTATGCAAAACAGATTAAGTAAGCTAATTCAGAAAGACGGTAAAGCCCTCTTTTTACCAATTGACCACGGATACTTTCAAGGACCAACCCGTTGCCTTGAGAAGCCCGGAGAAACAATAAAAGACATTTACCAATATGCAGACGCGCTGATGCTGACACGCGGTGTTCTGCGGAACTGTGTTAATCCTGCAATCGAGAAGCCATACATCATGCGTGTTTCAGGCGCCGTGTCGGTTGTTGGGGAAGACTTAGCAAACGAAAGCCTAGTCACCTCAATTCAAGAAATTGTCAGGTTGAACGCTTCGGCTGTTTCCATGTCAGTGTTTGTGGGCAGCAAATACGAAAACAAAAGCCTAACAAACCTATCCAAGCTTGTTGATGTATGCGAAGATTACGGCGTCCCAGTTATGGCTGTTTGCGCGGTTGGAAAGGAACTGGAAAAAAGAGAAGCTCGTTACTTAGCGTTGTCGGCTAGAATTGCCGCTGAAATCGGAGCACGCGTCGTTAAAACCTACTACTGCAAAGACAACTTTGAAAAAGTCGTCAATGGCTGCCCAGTGCCTATCGTTATTGCTGGGGGACCTAGAACTGAGACGCAGCGGGAAGTCTTTGATTTCGTATATGATGGCATGCAGAAGGGCGCTGTGGGCGTTAACTTGGGCAGAAACATTTGGCAAACCGAGCACCCAGTTGCCTCGATTAAGGCTATCCGCGCCATTATTCACGAGGGCTACACTGCACAGGAAGCTGAAGACCTCTACAATCAGGTTAAAGCTGGAAAAGCATAACCAGCCCCTTTTCCATTTTTGGAGATTAAGCCATGTTTGTTGCTGTTTACTACAATAATAACGATGTTCGCCTTGAAGAGTTGCCCATGCCTGAGATTGGCGAAGAAGAAATTCTGCTTAAAGTTATGGCAAGTGGAATCTGCGGCAGCGACGTCATCGAATGGTACCGTCTGCCAAGGGCTCCGATTATTTTGGGGCATGAAGCAACAGGCGTAATTGACCAAGTCGGCAAAAAAGTTCAAGGCTTAAAAGTTGGCGACCGCATCTTCGTTTCTCACCATGTGCCCTGTAACGATTGCCGCTACTGCCAAAGAGGGCATCACACAGCCTGCCAAACCCTTCACACAACCAACTATTACCCCGGCGGCTTCTCTCAGTTCATTAAGGTGCCCAAAATTAACGTTCAATGCGGCGTCTACAAATTGCCTGATGACATGTCCTTTGAGGAGGGAACGTTTATCGAGCCTCTCGCGTGCGTCGCCCGTGGGCAAAGGTTAGCTAACCTGAACAAAGACGACACTGTGCTAATTATCGGCAGCGGCATATCGGGAATACTGCATGTGCAGCTTGCCAAGTGCAAAGGCGTAGAAAACGTTATTGTCGCTGATATTAACCAGTACCGTCTCGAGCTTGCCAAAAAATTCGGAGCAAACCACGCATTAGACGCCAAAGATAACCTGCCGCAGAAACTGAAGCAGGCAAATGGTGGGCGATTGGCAGACCACGTTATTGTTTGCACAGGCGCAACCTCTGCGGCGATGGCAGCGTTGGACTGCGTGGAGAAGGGCGGAACAATCCTGTTCTTTGCAGTGCCCGAACCCACAGTGAAGTTGCCCTTGCCGATTAACCAGTTCTGGCGAAACGAAATCACCATTAAAACCAGCTACGGCGCTGCACCCAACGACTTGGAGGAGTCCCTTGCTATCTTGGCGACTAAAAAGCTCAACGTTAAAGACATGATAACCCACAGGCTAAGCTTGCGGGATGCGCAGGAAGGTTTTAGGTTGATGGCGACAGGCGGGGAATCCCTGAAGGTAATTTTTGAACCCAACAATCCCAACCTGTAAAAGAATAAAAACCAGCTCAATCTATCTTTTCTTTTATGTCAATCAAAGAAGCTATAGCGCAGCGTCGTAGCATCCGCAAATACACCGCTCAAGCCGTTCCTAAAGCGCTTGTTTTGGAGGTTTTGGAAGCGGCACGATGGGCTCCATCGGCACATAATGCTCAACCATGGCGCTTCATCACAGTTTTCGATGGTGCAGTAAAGAGGCGTTTGGCTGAGGCTATGGCTGATGCGTGGGTTAAAGACGTAGCCAAAGACGGCTTGGTGGTTGAACAGTCACTGCTGGATGTTTCCATTCAATGCTTCAGCAACGCTCCAGTGCTGATTGTTGCCTGCCTAAGTATGGAGAGCATGACAAAATATCCTGATGCAAAACGCCAGCAATGCGAGCATGATTTAGCAGTTCAAAGCTTGGGCGCGGCAATCCAGAACCTGCTGCTTTCAGCGCACGAGCGTGGGTTGGGGGCTTGCTGGTTTGCTACACCAGTCTTCTGCAAAGAGGCAGT
>CAYMLF010000032.1:0-11673 GCA_964391275.1 uncultured Candidatus Bathyarchaeia archaeon | reverse complement strand
CGCACTGGCTTGCCTGCAATGGTTACTTCTGCTTCTCCGTCAACAATGTAAACTATCGCGTCAAAAGGCGCTGTGTGCTCGCTCAAACCCTGCTTCTCGTCAAACGCAAACAGAGTTACGGTTCCCTCTTTCTTGTCAATTATTGTGCGGCTAACCACTGAGCCTTCTTGATAGCTGATTAAGCTGGATAGGTTTGTTGCTTGGGCTTCAAGCGACTTTGAGTTCGCGCTGTTTTGGTTCATAAAAATCACTGCTAAACTATGTGTTAGGTGCTAATTATTTTTTTAGTTTCCCCCTCTCTTCATCCCAACGTTGGAACACTTCATCAGCAATCTTGGGTCGCACAGTGAAGATGTCGCCTGCCTGCTCAACATAAAAGTAAACGGTGTAAACTCGCTCAAAAGCTGCTGAACGGGTAAGGATGCAGAAGGGTTTTTTGGGCAGTATCTTTGCGTAGGAATCAAAGACTGTATCAAATATTTCTATGATTTTTTCAGTTGGAACAGAGTGGTCAAAGCCTATTTCAAACGTGTAGCAGTAAAGGTCGCCTTTCTCTGTGCTTTCATACAAGTAGTTGGTTATGTCTCGGTCGAGAAGCTGCAGGTTGCTTATGGAAACCGTGTTGTTGCCTGCGGTTAAAATTTTTGCGTAGTTCAACGTGATTTCTTGAGCTATCCCTTCTACGGTGCCTATTTTGACGTAGTCACCAACTTTGAAGGGTCGAGCAGCTAGCAGATAGAGTCCCGCGATGAAGTTGCCGATGGTTTTTTGAGACGCAAAACCCAGTGCAGCACCGCCAAGCGCTGAGATGGACACGAGCCACTCGGCTGGCAATCCGCCAATTCGGCTAAGCGCAATTACAGCCGCAATTAAAATCAAAATTCTAAAGGTTAAAGCCAAATTGTTTGCGGTGTTTGGTTCAAGTTTAGCGCGTTTAGCAAAGCGAAACAAATAACGCGTTATAACCCGCTCTATCGTTACTGCTATAACTACAATAAGTATCAGTTCGATGGCTTGGGTTAAAGTGACGCCTAGAAAGCTTTCTTCAGCTGTAGGGGTAGGCGATGCTTCAGGAGTAGACATAGCGCATTTTCCACTGGTCTAATCCCAATTTTACGCTAAGTATTCTATAACCCTTTCGCGACGCCTACTTTGGGTCGGGAACAAAATCCATTGAAACACTGTTCACGCAATGCCGCGTATTCCTGCTAGTGAACTCCTCGCCAGTAAACACGTGCCCCAAATGAGCTCCACAGTTGGCACATTGAATCTCCGTTCGCATTCCATCTGCGTCAGGCAACCGTTTCACCGCGCCGGGGATTTCCTCGTCAAAGCTGGGCCAGCCGCAGCCAGCTTCAAACTTGCGCTCGGAACGGTACAGTGGGGTTCGGCAGCGTCTGCAGACGTAGGTGCCTTTATCCCAAAAAGCGTAGTATTTGCCTGTGAAGGGAACTTCTGTGCCTTTATCTTCTATGACGTATTTTTCTTCAGGAGTTAACTCTTTATGTTCTGTCTCCTTCTGTGAAACCACAAAAAGCCTCCATAAAATATTGATTCGGCAAACCCTAAAAAAGGATTTCGAAAAACCGGCTTGCATAAAACAAATATAACCGCGCCCGTGCTTTATTGTTGGTTGTGGTTTTTTATGGTTGAAATCAGCAGGCTTTTTTGGAAAAAAGTGTACACGTCTGACGCCTTTTTAGTCGGCGAAATTCAGAGCGCAGAGCTTGACCGCGCAAATTGGCAGATAACCAGTTTTTATGTTAGCTTAACGGATGAGGCAACGGAGTTTTTGGGGTTGAAGCATCCGTTTTTGGGGAAAGTTATGGTTTGTCTGCCGGTTGGCTACATTGGTTCGATTTCGGATACGGCTATTTTGAACAAGACCAAACTGGAAATGCGTGAACTAAAAGAATGCAAAGAATAAAGTGGCTCTTCACCTTTAAATAAGGGGAGGGGAGGTCACAGAGAGCAAGCTAGTTCTTCTTTGCCAGCCCACCATTCTCCTTATCAAACGTGTACTCGCTGAACCGTTGCAGGTAAAACAGCCGCAGGTACTCGTGAGCGTATTTTGGCTGGAACGGCAAATCCTTCGGCAACAACTTTGCCTTAACCTTCAGCTGCTCCAAAATCGCGTTCTCCGCCATGGGGTAGTTCAAAAGTAACTCTTTGCGGTCATGATACGCCCTCAACGTCTCCACTGACTCGTCAATGTAGGCAAGGTACGTGGGCAAGTTATGCATGACACGGTTAATTTCAGCTTTTGGATTGTACAAGTCCTGAATGGCAGCGGTCATTCTCTCGCGCAGGGTAATGTTTTTCTCCCAAAGCGAATCCTGCGTCGGCGACAAATCCTCAATAGCTTGCTCTTCCCGCTTCACCTCTTCATACAGCACCGAGAGAACGTCTTTTGAAACCTCAACAAAGTAATCCAGCAAATCCCGCAAGGTTATGAGGTTTAGCACGTTTAGCGCTGATTTTTCGCTGGTTTGCTTTATTGCTTGGGCACGTTTTGCGTCAGCAATGATTTTTGGCAAGTTATCGCCTAAAAGCGACGCTAACCTCTCAGGCTCACTGCCCAAGCTGACTATAGGCGTTAAACTCTTGTTTAGCAGCTCTATTGATTTTTGGACTTCTGCACCGTACTGCCTGCGCCAGTTAACCAAGCCAGTGTAGAGTCCGTTTATGGCGGTGAAGGGCGCTTGATTGTGAAGTTTTTCACGAGCAAAATTCACTACTTGGCATTCCTCAGGCAGGTTGGGGTCGTAGAGCGCGCGCAAGATGTTGTATATTGGCTCAGCCGTGTTTATCACGTCATAAGCTATGCTTTTGCCCTCGTCAAGAACTGCTTGGATGCTTCTGATTCGCTCGTCAAGCGGCATCTCTTTTTGGTAGCCTAACTTGAGGTCGCTTTTAATCTTCAAGCCTGCCTCTTTCAGTTTGCCAGTCCAATCCGAGTATTCGCAGTTGACAAAGATTTGGTACTCACCCAAAATAGTGTTAAGCTCCACGGCTAAATCGTCAATTTCAAGGGAGGTTTTCTTGTTTAACTCGCTATACATTCTGTCTAGATTCTCTGACTCGGCAAAAAACGCTGACGAAGACTTGCCCAAAATGTCATTGAGGTGGTCTTTGATGATTAGCATTTTTCCCTCTGGCGCACTAACGTTGACTGGAATGCTGGATTTAACCGTGTTTAACTGCTCTTCAAACTCGGCAAGTCTGCCTTGAAGCTCTTTAACCTTGGCAATTATCATGTCGGCAGTGGCGTTTTCTTTAGGCGAATAATTAATAACCGATAACGGAATCGTGAAAGCCGCCGTGGCTAACGTAGCCCACAGAATCGTGCCACCGTCAATCTCTGCCGTAAACGCCAGCGGCTGAGCTAACGCATTTGCCAAAACAAAGAACAGCATGCACGTGATAATCGCTATGACTGGGGCAAAAAGCTGGTTTGCATAGGGTATGGCGGCTTCTTTAATGAAGAGGTTAGCAAAGAAAACCAGCGCCAACACGATGCCAACCACGATGATTACGAACATGAAAATGCCTGGGAAAGAGTCAAGGTACTGGACAAACGCGGAACGCAACGTTTTACCAACCACGTCTGGGAAAATGATGAATTGCTCATATATTCTGTAGACAATCTGTGAAGTGTCAAACAGTCGGAACTGACTCATGGAAACGTTTAGTTCCTCAAAAACAGTGTTTAGCGGCACAAACACGGGTGGGCTGGCGCCTGGGACAATCCACCATTCCTCCTGTGGAATTGTTAAGATGTATCGGAAGTACTGTACGATTTGAAGCGGAACCGACAAGATGACATAGTAGATTATTGAGAGAGCTGCGCTTCTTTTGAAAAACACGGCACACGCCAAAATCAGCGGTATAGCTAAGAAGTAGACGGGCTCAAAAAACAGCAGCATCGCCGAAATTATGCCTATGTCAACGGCGATTGCATGTTTTTGGCGACGCAGAAATATGGGTGGAACAATAAAGAGTGCCATCCAAACCACGGTGAAGGCGACGCGGTTGGGCACTTCGCCAATTAAGGCGATGAAGTTGAATTCGGAGAGGTGATAAATCAGCCCAAAACCGATAAGAGCCGTGCCGACGGGCATGCCGATGCGGGGTGCCTTAAACGTTACAAACGCAACCAGCGCAGCCAACAGAAGAGGCAATGGTTGAGGAAACAATGGAACAAACGACAAGCCCATCCCCATCGCGGCAAACGTGAAAACGAAAGTTATCATTTTCAGCGTGGTTGTTTCCTTGACGACTTCCTGTTTTTCTTTCTCTTTGCCTTTCTGGCGTCGGGCACTAAACCAGCCTTTTACTTTAGAACCTCTTGTGCTCTTTTCTGTTTTCAAGCGATAATACCTAAAACCTTATTTTATCAAAGCATTCTTAAGCTTATCGAGAAAAGATGCCTGAAAAAGATACTAGCCCTGAAAGTAACAAGGCGCCTCAAGGGGAAAGCGCCGACAACGCCGATGTGCCAGAGAGCACTGACGATTATTTTGAAAGGGTAAATCAAAGGCTAAAAGAGAAAAAGAAGGATAAAGGCAGGTTCGGCTTTGGAAAAGGCGGCAAAAAAGAAGCTAAACCAGAGAAAAAACCCTCAAAACCTTTAGTGATAGAAAAGGAACCTGAACAGCCGCCAAAAGAAACAGAGCCCCAACCGCCAGAAATTGAAGAAATCGTCGTTGAGCAACCGCCCACAGAGGAAAGCCAGCCTATAGTTGCCGAAAGCCAAAGCAATCTGCAACCCATGGAAGAGGTTAAGCCCAAAAAGAAAGGCATCTTTGGCTCTTTTGGCAAAAAGAAAAAACCAAAAGAAACTATTTCAGAAGAGTTGCCTCCTCCTGAATTGAGCAGTGAAATGCCAAGTGTTGAAGCTGCCACTATCCCTGTTGAGCCGCAACCCTACATGGAAAAAGTTGAGGAGCTACCTCCACAAGAAAATGTTCCTTTAACAGCTGAGCCTGAAATCAAGCAACAGCCAGTTGAGGAAGCTAAACCTAAAAAGAAAGGCTTCTTCAGCTTCTTTAGTGGCTTGCGCAAAAAACCCAAAGAGCCCCCAGCAGAAAAAGCTCCATCCATTGAAGACGTCGCACCCGTCGAGGAAGTCCAAGTTGAGTCTCCTGAAACCGTTTCAGTCAGTCCAACAGACGCCTTAGTGGAGGCTCAGCAAGTTGTTTCACAAGAGGTTGAGCCCGAGGTTCTTCCTGTTGAACCTGAAATGGAACCAATCATTTCTGAACCTTATGTGGCGCCTTTAGTTGAGTATTCTGACGGTGTAGAAGACATTGCTGAGTACACTAAGCGTTTTGAGCCTGCTACTGCTGCTAAACGAAGCGTGGTTTGCCTTGGCGAATACCCAATTCATATGCTGCTGAAAAGCCGCTTTGCAGGGCACCCCGAAGGCGTCTTGCCCCTGTTTATTGATAAGTCAAGTCGTGACATTATCCAATGGAGCCAAGCTAAGCTTAACCCACACTATATCATTGGCTTAGACGCCGAGTTAGACACTCACTTCTGGTACAACATAGTGCCCAACGTGTCCAGCAACAGCCCGTTCCTAACCAGACTAAAGGACAAGCCAGTTGAAAAACTGCAAAACGCCATAATGATTGCATCAGTCTGGGATGGAGTAGGCAGCGCATTATTGCCCACCTTAATCAGTCAATTTAACGAGTGGAGGGTAAATTCTGTTGCACTTGCACTTTTGCCCTCAAAGATTCAGCCCCTTGAAAGCCAGTTTAACGCTTTCTCCGCAGTTGGAAAATGCGCATCCATGGATTCCGCAACGCTTGTGCTTTTAGGCAGAGAGAGCCTTGAAAGCTACATAGGCATAGACCGAAAAGGCAACCTGCTGGACGGCAACATGGTTGCTAATTACCTTATAGATTTCATGTTGTCTAAGGAGACTTTGGTTGACGAGCTTGGCGAGTTGTCTAAAACTTTTGATTCAAAACTTTTCACGCTGCTTTTTGGCACAGGCACCAGCCTCAAAATCTATGGTTCAGTCGAGAACATACTTGACATCGCATTAAACAAGGCATTCTTAACTTTCGACATATCCAGCTCAACGCTCGTATACGTTCTTGTTAGAATGCCCTTCAGCCTCAAAGAAAAGCTAAGCCGAGGCAAAGTGGAGTTGGCAGTAGCTAACTGGTTCAAAGACAAAGCCGACTTAAAATCCATCCACGTCGCCGAGCCAGTGTACGTTGAAGACCCCAACGACCGCATAGACATCGCCCTGTTCGTAGGCGGTTTTAACACAGCAAAAATCTTCTCACCAGTCGAAAAGAAAGTTGCTGCCATGAAGAATCAAGCCGTGAAGAACGGGTTTGTTAAAGAAGCGGAATGGAAAGAAATCGTTAAAAAACTAAATGGGTAAAAAGAGAAAAATCTCTTTTCTTTTAGGGTTTCTTGTTGTTATTGTTGTTGTTTAAGCCTTTTACCATGCCGTTGCTGCCGTTGATTTCCTTGATGATTCTTGTTGCGTTTACGCCGTGTTCAAGCAGGTAGCTGCGTGATAGGTGTCTTTCGAAATCGTTTGATTTAACATAGAGTAACTGCATTTCATCGAAGGATTCCATGTCTTCAGGTTTGCCTCTGCCGCCCACAACTAGGATGCTTGTTTGCCATGGGTCGCGTGAATCGATTAAGCGCACCGTGATGGTTCTTGAGACTTCGCTTGTGACGTAGCCTGCAAGGGCTGTGTAGACTTCCTGCGACATGTCCTCAGTCCACATGTTTGGTGGTGTGGAAACGGTTACCCAGATGTAGTCGGTTTTGTAGCTTGGTTTATACCCCATTATTGTTGGCGTCTTGAATGCGCGGACTACGCTTTTTATGTAGTCTTTGAAGTGGTCCATGTCTAAGATGTCTCGGTAGATTACTTCGCGGGTAAGGGTTTCCTCTTGCTCGTTTAGGATTTTAAACATTATCTTGCGTTGTTCCATCTCGGTTAATTCAGCGTTCTTCTCAAAGTACCTCTTTGGCCTCACAATGTCAGCTAAGCGTTCTTCATAATCGGTTTGCAAATCAACTATCTTGTTTAAGCGTTTACGGTAAGATGAGGTTAACTCGATTTTCTTAGCTAGCTGCTCATAAAGCCTAATGGTGCTGTCAACTTTCTCAAGCGTTTCCAGTGCGAAGGCTTCTTCTTCCTCAATCCGTTTAAGGCTGCGGTCAAGGTCTAAGAGTTGCTCTCTTGCGTAACGTTTGGAGCCTAAGAACTTGCGGACTTGCAATTCCATCTTGGATTTGTCAAATTCCTTGCGTTTCTTTGACTCTTGAATACGCATAACTTCGTTGTCGGCTACGCTTCGCTTTTCCATGCGTTTAGCCATGATGCCATTAATGTAGGCTAAGTGTTCATCAATCATTTTTGCTTCGTCTTGCGGGGTTCTAAGCATTAATTGGGCAACAAGGTAGAGCGTCGCTAGTTCTGACTGCATATCTCTGAGTTCTTCCCGCTCAAAAGTGCATTCAGGCAAAGCCTCATAATAGCGGACCAACGCGTCGGTTAGGTAGCGTGTTTCATCATAGAACTTGAGAACGTTGAGGGCTTTCTCAGCGATTTCAGCGATGTTCACGTAGTCATCTAAGATTTTCTTTTGGCGTACAGTGAAGACTTGTGAGCTTGGAATTAGTTGCCTTAGGCGCTCGACGATTTCTGCTTTGCGCTCGCTGAATTCAAGATGAGTTTTGGTAAGGTTAGTTAGTAGTGCCTCTAGGTTGTCGACTTTTCTGGTGCCGTCCTTCTTGAGTGTCAGGTTGATGATTGCTTCCTCGATTGGACCGACTTTGCCAACGAATTTGATGGTTGAGAGGAACCTTGTGAGTTCGCCAATCCAGTTTCTGGTTTGTATTTCTATGCCTTTAACATGCAGAGCCAAATCGTCTTCAAGCCGCGGGTTGCTGGTAATTACGGTTTTCAGTTTCTCTTCAAACTGTTCCTCGTTGAACGTGCCTGTCTTGATTAGGTAGTTCTTGTAGTGGTTTTTGGCTACTTCCGCGTTAGTTTTGATTATGCAGTTCATGGCTTCAAGAATTTCCATTTTTTCCTTGCGGTGGTCTTGAAGCATTTGTAGGCTTTCAAAGTTGATTTTGAATGCTGCGATGTAGTCGTCTACTGGATAGATAACTTTCATCATGCCCAAGGTGTGGGCTGAATTGTTTGTTAAGCCAACTTCGGTGCCTATGCCTCCGAGAAGGTCTGCTAAGTCAAAGTCCATGAGCACGTAGAGCATGTCAACGACCATTTCGTCCATTTCTCTTCGGGCGGTTATAATGTTGCCGATCTTTGAGAATGCGGGAAGCAGTGGCAGATAGACCAGTGCGTTGAGTGGGTTGCGGTAGCAGTCGCCGAACTCTTTGGTTATGACTTCATTGTAGTCCTTGTTTAGCAACAGTGCTAATTCGTTCATGGCGGTGAATGCGCTGCATCCTTTGGCTGGCGGGTCGTCGCCTCCACATGGGGTAATGACAAACGCTATGATTGGTACGCCTGAGCCGAGGACTTTTCGCAGGTGTCTTGCAAAGTCAAAGAAGATGCCGCTTCCAGTTCCTCCGCCTAAGCCGTAAACCAAAATGACAGTGGGCGTTATGATGGATGAGAGGGCTTGCTCTTTGAATGCGTTAATGGCGTTTCGTATGATGCCAAGCTGGTAGTAGTTTAATGCGTAGATGGCTTTAGCCAGTGCCCTGCGTCGTCCTGCTCCGCCAGCCATGGGTGGAATAGCCATGGTTGATTGAAGCCATGGGATGAACTCGTTTAGTTTGGCGCCTTCTCCGACAAGGTACTCGTTGTATTTTTGGTTGATGAAGTCAAACATGGCTTCGGCTGTTGGAAACTTTACGGATTGAGCGACTAGCCGCATGCGTTCCGCAGGTATGCCTGCTTTAATCATGCTTTTGGTTATTTGCTCGTTGGTGTCTAGTAAACTGCGGATTTCTGGGTCAGCAATGTCAATAGCCAGCAGTGAGAGCCTGGTTAGGTCATGTCGTATTAGCTCCATGGTTTTTCTGTGTCTTAGGAAGGCTTCCACGATGTTGGTTCCGGCTGAGCCGATTCCAATTAACTGTACGCTGTTTTGGTAGATTCTATCCGTAAGTTACATCCCCACTAACCGTTTTAGTCGGTCTTTTACGCTTTCCAAGTTAGCAGACATGGATCGGTCGATTTTTGCGGCTCGCATTGTTAATCCTTCTAAGTCTTTGATTTGGTCTTCAACGACTAGTTGGAAGTAACCTACTTTGCCGCGAATTCTCATAAATAGGACGCCGAAGATGCCTGCTAATACTGCAAAAACCACCACTAAGGGTATGAAAAGGATTTCCATGGTTGCAGACGCTGGGTCAGCAACATTGAAGGCTTTGAGCATGGCGATTGCGCTGTCAGCAAATCCTTGGTCTGCAGCTTCTTGGGATGAATCGATTGCGTTTTGGAGGGCTTGAGTGAAGCTTGGTGAAGCACCTGTGCCTTGAAGGCTTGCAAGTTTGTCTTGTTTTTCCTTGAGAAGTTGGTTATACTCGTCAATCTTTTCGTCGGTTATGTCTGGTCGAACCGCATCAAGGGTTGCACCGCTTGGGTCTTTAAGGGTGATTAAGCCAATTGCCGTTGGAATGTGAAGCGTGACATTGCCGACTGTCTTTACAACTTTGCCTGACGGGACTCTTCCATAGCAGGTGATTTCTAGTGTTCCTGCTTCTTGGCTGAAAGTGAATGATTGCGCGTTAGGATTATAGCTGCCTAGGTTGAAGCCATCGCTTGCGTCGTGTTCCCAGTAATGGTCTTTTGAGGTTGAACGTTGCAGTTCAGTGGAAAGGCTCAGCTTAGTTGAGGGGCTGCTTGTGCCTATTTCGATTGTTACTTCTATCCTTAAGTCTGCGCCTTCTGCTATGGCGCCGCTGCCACTTTTTGTTCCAGCTTCAAAATCTTCGGTTAGAATCAGTTGGTCAGTGTCTGCGTTTTCAATGCGGTAGTATGTTATCCAGTCTCCTTCGCCGACTGCTGCTTGAGCAGTTTGGTTCATGTTCAGGTAAATGGTGGTTGATGCTAACAGAATAATTACGATTAACGCGATGAATTTGTTTTTCAATTTCTCGCTCCCTGACAATTTTTTAGGCGTTATGATGCATATAATACTTGTGCTTATTGCTCTTTCATGGATAAGTTAAATTGTAAGTTAGACTGTCAGGCTTACCAAGCAAGTTATCGCAAAATAACATTTTTGGTTGATAAATTTGTTAACCAAGCTTTGCAATTTTCATATTGGATTTGGCAATCAAGGGAACTGAGCTTCTCAAAAACCTATAATATACATCGTCAGGATAGTAGCGTCAAAATTCAGGAAGAGAGAGGAAAATTGAATCTAAAAAACGCAAAAAGACTGCTCCCTATAAATTCCACGCGAAGGCTTGCCAAACCCATTGTCATAGGCTTAGTTGCTGTACTAATGATTAGTATGGCATCAATCTTATTGACACCTGGCGTACAAGCAGCCTCAATGCCACAGGCATTACACACAGACGGAAAATACATCAAAGACGCTTCTGGCAACACTATCTATCTTCGCGGCTTACAGAAAGTAGAACTCGCTGACGACCCAGACGGCACCTGGAACGGAAACGCCCTCTGGAGCGATGCTAACGTCAAAGCAGAACTCGACGTCATGAAATCTTGGGGTGCCAACACAGTTCGTTGCATCCAATCTATTGACAACTGGAAATACGACCTAAACACGCCATACTGTAGCATATCAAGCAGAGATGCAGTAAAACGCTTACTAACATTCGCTGGCGAAAGAGACATGTACGTCATCTTCACCGCCTACCGAGTAACCAACTACTTCAAAGGCGGAAACCAAGATCCACTGCCATACCCACCCTACCAAACCTCAAACGGTGCATCCTCAGTCATCGGCAGCAAACAAGACTTTGTTAACTGGTGGGCTGACGTTG
This sequence comes from uncultured Candidatus Bathyarchaeia archaeon, assembly GCA_964391275.1. Classification (GTDB taxonomy): domain Archaea; phylum Thermoproteota; class Bathyarchaeia; order Bathyarchaeales; family Bathycorpusculaceae; genus Bathycorpusculum. The sequence continues at coordinate 696 of CAYMLF010000032.1, read as the reverse complement.
CAAACGAACTCAAAGGATATCCAAACGTAATCTTTGAAATCTGGAACGAACCCATCGCTGACGGCAATGCAGCAGCAGAATTCTACGGTGTACAGCAACAAGTAATCAACGCAATCCGTGGAACAGGCGCACAAAACATTATCATGGCACAATGGGACATGGGCAGCTGGACAGACCTAGACTACGGCGGCGGCTCAACGATGAACTGGATTAGCCAAGCAAACCTAAACGACCCATTAAACAACTTGGTCTACGTTACCCACATCTACCGAGAATACGGACAAACCGGCATCTACTCTAAGCCAGAGTCAATCGCTAAATGGGGAACAACCCACGCATACGACTACAATGAACTCAAACGTGCATTCCAAAATGAAAGAATCGACTGGGTGCTTAACACTTTAAACAAGCCAGTCTTTGTCACTGAATGCGGCGCAAACATGGATCAAGGCGGCGCTGAAGCAAACTATGAACGACAAGGCTTAGCAAATGAACTAAAAATCTTCGAAGAATGGGGCATCCACTACATCGTTCACTGGTTCCGTGAAATCGGCATCTTTAGACTTCACACTGGCGCACCAAACTTTGCACCGACTGCAGGCGGACAAATCGTGAAAGACGCATTGCTATCTCAGCAGCCAGCACCAACCGCGACTCCCTCAACCCCAACCAGCACACCTACACCAACAGCAACTC
>CAYMLF010000031.1:0-15847 GCA_964391275.1 uncultured Candidatus Bathyarchaeia archaeon | reverse complement strand
GCCATGCTTTTGAAGTCTTCAGGGTTGCCAAGGCTGTAGATGCAGCTTATGCTGGCGACAATTATGGTGTCGCTTCGGCTGACGATGCTGCTGACGGCGTGCATACGCATTTTTTCGATTTGCTCGTTTACAGTTGAATCTTTCTCAATGTACATGTCAGTGGTTGGCAAGTATGATTCAGGCTGGTAATAATCGTAGAAGCTGATGAAGTACTCTACGCGGTTGTTTGGGAAGAACTGTTTTAGTTCAGCGTAAAGTTGTGCCGCCAAAATCTTGTTGTGCGCAATTATCAGTGTGGGTTTTTGCAGGCGGTTGATTATGTTTGCCATAACGTAGGTTTTGCCGCTGCCTGTGATGCCTAGAAGGGTTTGTTTTTCTTTTTGGCTGAAATTTTCTACTAGCTTTTTGACGGCAGTTTCTTGGCCAGGTGAAATCTTGAAAGGTGAAACTAACTCGAATTGCATACTATTGCGCCTAGGACAATTAGAAGTATTAACGAGAAGTGGTTAAGAACTTATTATACATTGTTTTGTAAAACCAATGTTTGCCCCGCCTGTAGAGTTGAGCAAGCATTTTAACTTCCCCATTGCTAATTTGATTGTGGTTAGCAATTTGACAAGCACTAATAATACAAACACAGGTTACCCTGATGTTATTACAAGGTTGCCAGAAGCGCAAGTTGCCTTTAAAGGAGTTAGAGCATGGATAATGCAGGGCGATTGCAATCAACTTGTCTTTTTTGAGTTTGAAGAAGGCATTGACTTGCCAGACCACAATCATACTTACCCACAGTGGGGCATGGTTATCGACGGCAAAATGGAACTGCGCATAGACGGTAAACCAAGAATCTGCCAGAAAGGCGACGAATACTGCATTCCAGTCGGCGCAATGCATGGAGCCAAATTTCTGCGGCACACTCGGGTCATGGATTTCTTCTCTGAAAAATGCAGGTACAAACCTAAATAGCAATATTGCCCTAAATATTTGTGGAGGCTAAAAATTGGAAGAAGAAACTGGATTTGTGGCTGTTTTAGACGAGTCTGAACTGCCTGAAGGCACAATGAAAGCTGTTAGTGTTGTTGACACGCCTGTTTTGCTGGTTAAGCTGGGTGGAAAAATCTTTGCGGTAGATGACCGATGCCCACACATGCAATGTAGGCTTTCGCATGGAAAGCTTGACGGCATGTTTGTTGTTTGCCCATGCCATGACTGGCGGTTTAACTTGGAGACTGGCGAGTACGAGGATGAGCCAGCGTTTAAGCTGACATTTTTTGAATGGAAAAATGAGGCTGGCAAAATCTATGTTAAGGCAGAGGAGGAGTGGTAGAGTGAAAACCGCATTAATGGTTTATTTTTCAAGTACAAAGAACACGGAGAAAGTTGCTTTGGCGATTAAGGCTGGCTTGGAAACCTCTGGCGTCAACGTGGAAGTAAAGAAGCCTCAAGAAGCAACTGAACTGGATTTTTATGGTTACGACTTGGTCTGTGTTGGTTCACCCTCGATTGAGTGGCAACCTGCCAAGCCAATGGCTGACATGCTGAAGGCAAAACTCAACCTATACCGCAGTCAAGGAAAAATCAAGCCTTCCGCTCCAAAGGTGGCTGGGAAAAACGCGTTGGTGTTTGTGACTTATTCGGGGCCTCACACGGGCATGGATGAGGCAACTCCAGCGGGCAAAATCATGCGGCAGTACTTTGAACATTTCGGCTTTTGCATTCTTGCTGAATGGTATGTTTTATGCGAGTTTCATGGCAGGTTAGATTTGAGCACTCAGGGCAGAATGGGCGACATCCGCGGTAAACCGTCAGCGGAAGAGTTAGCAAAAATCCAAAGAGACGCAGAGACAATAGGTAAAACCTTGTAGGGTGAAACTAAGATGGTAAAGACCCTTGATTTGCCGTTGCGCGTTTACGAAGATTTAGTTAAGGTTTCTGAGGAGTTATCGTTGATGGCTAAAAAACCTGTTTCGCCCTCAATGGCTATTGACTTACTTATGGAGGTTTATCGCGCTTACTTGAGTAATCCCTGCGCATTAGATGCATTTAGCCAACAACTGCACAACCTCAAAATGATGACGCCACAAGAGTTCGACCAATATTGGGATGAACAAGAACCAATAAAAAAATCAAAAACAAAACAGGTATGATACAGGTAAAATTATTAACTCAACAAAAAGTCTAAGGCTAGAATTTTTAAAAATTATTCCGCAAACGCTATATTAATAGACGCAATAGATGCTTGGCATGAACGCTGAAGAGCCGATTAAAGAGAAATCTCATGGAAGACTTTTCATCCCATCCGTAGTTCTTCCGTTTTTCGCAACGTTCATGGCAAACGGCATAATTATTCTTTTATTGACTGACATAACAACAACCTTCTTTGGCTCTGCCACACCATCAACAATCGGCATCGCAGGTCAACTTAGCACAATCAACAGCGCTACCGAAGCCATCTTTTCAGTTGTAATGGGTTTCTTAGCAATCCGTTTTAGACATAAACCACTCTTCTTGGCAGGAGTTTTACTTATCGCCGCCGCTGCTTTAGGCAATTTTCTTGCACCAACCTTTCTAACGATGCAAATCTTTTTTGCCTTAGAAGGAATCGGCACTGTTTTGATTGCAGTAACAGGTATTACGCTTTTAGGAGACATGTTACCTTCTGACAGGAAATCTAAAGCTGTAAGTTACACTGTCTCAGCAACGTTTCTAAGCGTAACCACTGGGTCTCTGGTTATCGGCTATATTACAAGCTTAGGTGGTTGGCGCTACTCTTTTCTGCTATATGCCCTTCCAATTTCGATTATCTGTTTTGCCTTAGCTTACATTGGTATCCCAAAAGCATCACAAGCTACTCCAGTGGTAATTCGAAGGGAAAGTTACTTTAAAGGTTTTAAACAGGTTTTACTGAATAAGTCAGCCTTCTCTTGTATAGTTAGCCAACTGCCTTTCGTTGGGTCAATAGTTGGGATTTACGTCATTGCTTTTTACCAGTATCAATTTCAGATCTCGACAAGTCTTGCATCTATAATTTTAGTGGTTTGTGCGTTACTAATGATTATCGGAAGCCTCGTTGCTGGACGAATCGTAAACAGGTTCGGACGCAAACGCACAACAATCCTTTGCTTCCTTATCGATGCCGTAACCTTGACTGCGGTATTTCAAATGTCCAACCTTTGGACTGCCATGATTTTCAACTTCGTGCACGTTTTCTTTGTTGGCGCAGCTATCGCCTCGTTTAACTGCTTGGCTCTTGACCAAATTCCCCAATCACGTGGTACAATGATGTCTATGACAAGTTTGTTTGGAAAAATAGGAAACACTATTGCCGCTGCGGTTGCTGGCCTTGTTCTTTTCACAACTTATTCATATCAAATTTCAGGGCTAGTTTTTGGATTGATGACTTTTATGATTGTAGGCATTTTGTCCTTCACCAAAGAACCCTCAGTATAGGGTAGAAACCAAAAGCTTATTTGATATTTCACAGGTTTTCTGATAAGAAGTGTATTTGCTTGGCTACCACAAAACATGGTTACGACCATTATGAACTACTAAGCGCATTGCAGAAATGTATCCGAAGAGGCATGGATTATGAAGCGGTTCATTTCGCAATTGAACTTGAAGAGTTTAACCCCACAATGCTTTGGAACCGCCTAAAAATCATCGCTTCTGAAGACATCGGACCAGCAAATCCAGCTATGCCACTGCTCGTTGATTTAATGCAAAAGCAGTATCTAACTGAAAAGTCAAAACTTGCAGAAAGCACATACAAACTTTTTCTAGTTAACACCGTAGTCTGTCTTTGCCGTAGCCAAAAAAGCAGAATAACCGACGACCTATTAAACATAGTTTACACTGAAAGAAGCCACAACAAGTTTTTGCCAATTCCAGAGTTTGCTCTTGACATGCATACAGCACGGGGCCAAGCAATGGGTAAGGGCATAGAGGACTTCTTCTCAGAAGGCAACAGATTGGAAAAAGAAGCCTTTCAAAATCCGTATACAGAAAAAGCCAAAGAACTACTCAAAAAGAAAACAAGCAACGATGCTAAAGATGACGGCAGCCCAAATTTAGACTCTTAGCGAGCCGCGGAACGCCCTATCGCTATAGAAAGAGGGCGCGCTGTTAGCATACACAAAGACGTGGCCGTAAAGGCAAACGGCAAAGATGGCGCCGCCCAAGTTTCTAATATCACAAGGCGTCTTCAACCAACTTGACGTTTTTGTGTCGAACTCGCCAAGTTTCTGCAAACTTCGATACTGCTCCTCCGTTAAAAGCTCAATGCCCATGGCAGCTGCCATATCAACAGCGTTACCTTCTGGATGCACCCCTCGCTTTTCCCTCGCTTCCTGCCCTTCACGGTCATAACAAATGTTTCTGCGACCTTTCGGAGTTTCCGCTGAGCAATCATAAAAAATGTACTCGTCAGTCTCTTTTTCGTGACCAACAACGTCTGGTTCTCCGCCTGTTCTTTCCATTTCGCTTAGTGACCACAATTTTTCATTTATATCTTCTATCTTTGCTTGGACTTTAGCCCATTCGAGACCTTTATGCCTGTTAGTGTTTTGTTCAAAACGGGATTTCAAAGTCCCCAGTAGTTCTTCACGTTGCTGTGCTGGCAAGTCTTTTTTTGCTGGTTTATGCATAATTTACGGTATTTACCCTAAACTTATAAAACCATCTGACAAAGTAGCGTTTGATTTAGTTCACTAAACCAAAACATAACTAGAAATCCTCAGATTATCCGGAAATTATCCCAAAGAAATTTTTTCAATAAAACACCAAGGCGTTGTTAAACAAAGAGCTAATAAGAAGGATACGCCATGCGCTATTGAATTCACACCTTGTCCAATATTAAGAAAGCTTTCAGGGCTTGTAAGAATCATAATAAAAGTAACTGTGAAAACCAAGAGACTTAATGCAATATTTGTTACCACTGAAGGCGATTGAGCTTTAAGCTTAGAAAAATTAAGAAGTGGTAACCCATTAAATAAAGTAAGACCTGCAAGCGAACCTTGCATTGCATAAACTAATCCTGAAGCCCCAACTGAAGGGTTAGGTGTAAGAGCCACCCACAAGACATTAGATATAATTGCGAAAGAAAAAGTGGTTACAAAAAGATAAGATTCTATTTTTTTCTTCATTACCTTTCTTACTGTGGAGCAACAGAAAGTAATTATAAAAATAAAAAGAAACAAAGAAGTCATATTATAAGCAAGGTGGGAGTAACTGGAGTGAACAAAAACAGCTGTAACAACGCCCCATAAGGAAGCCCTAGATGCCGAAAGCATATTTTGTATAAATGGGTAAACCTGCGACAAGACAAAGACACTGACACAAACTATTAGAAACAAAAAATATGCGCAAAAAAGTCTTTTATACTCTGTAATTCCTTTGAAAACTTTCAGCATTTCCATTCTAACATAAGCTAATGCTCTTTTGCTATCCATTCAACAAGTTATATCGAATTAAGAACTTAAATGCTTAAGCTATAGGTTTTCCAATAATAGATGGCTTAATGCACTTTATGGCGTAGCTACACGGTTGGTATTCGTGTTATGCCATCAATTTTGCTGAGGTGCTCATCAAAAGAGAATATTTCTTGAATGCCCTGTTGGCGCATCACATCTATGGCTAATGCATCGTTTGGGTCTAGTTTGTAATCTTCGCTTAACTCGATGGCGGCAAAATAGTCTTCTTTTGTAACATCTAAAATTTTGACGTTATCTAGCATGAAGAGCCCCAAAATCGCCTGTGTCAGCGTGTCTTTTGGCATGCCGTGCTTTAGGATGTTTACTATTTCAGAGATGTGAACAACGGTTGTTGTTACTTGCTCTTTGCCCTGCGAGATTGAACGGATTATGTCTTTAGCCTGCTCTTTCATGGCTTCTTCTTTTTCACTGAGACGCTTTTTGGGTTTGTAGTAAGCATAGATGAAGATGTTAGCATCTAGGAACTTCATGGGCGCCGACCAGCTATTTTCTTTTCAAACTCAGTCCAGCTTCCAATCGAGTCAACGCCTAAGTCGACTTTGTCAAAAAACTCTGTTAAGTCAACTTTGCGTTTTGGAATCAGTTTTAGGTAGCCTTTTCGTTTGATGATGTAGACTTCTTTGCTTTCGTCTACTTGGGATTCGCGCCAATCGGCAGGCAGGATAATTCGCCCCTGCTGATCCAGTTTCTTGACTTCAACACCAGATTCCAAACGATTTCACCACAAAAACAAGTGTTTCACCATTATTAAAAACCTTCCGCCAATAAAGACCCTCCAATGACAAATGTTGGCGTAAACGAACCGAACTCGCAACCAAAACAGGCGTCGTATACGATAAGCTCTCAGAGTACGTGGACTGGATGACACAGGAAGGCTTACTAACAAACGACAGGGAAGAATTGTTTTCTGACCAAACTCGGAATAGAAACCCATGATAAACTGGTTAAGTGGATACTGCAATACATTGGAAAAACTAAGTTCCCACGCTCCTAACCCAGCCTTTTGACCACAAAAACTCGTGTGTTTTTGGAGCAAGCTTATAAAAAATCAAAGTTATAGTTGCTTGGCAGGTACCATTATGATGAAATCAACAGGCATTATTAGAAAAGCAATTTACACCAAAGACGGAAAGATTGGGACAGTAAAGGACATAATAATTGAAAACGCCGCATTGGGAAAAGAAGGCTCATCGCCTTCTACCAACGCAGCAAATGCGTTTGCATCGCCAGATTGGTGGGTTTCGCACCTTGAAATAGAACTCGACGAAGCCTTCAAAAAAGAATTGATTGCCGCTAAAAAGTTGGCTCCAACTAGGGCTGAAGCCTCATTTACTCTGAAACTGAGCGGTTTTGGCAGAGGCACAGTGACGCTAACTGATAGAGGTGTAGAGGTTAAGGCAACTAGGGTTCAGGCGGGGGATAACATTGGAACCCTCGACGCCTTCTTTAAGTCAGCAACGATTGCTAGACCAAAACTATCCTTGTAACATGCGTTAGCAAAGGATGCATGACTATTTTTTTCTAACGCTTACAGTGGAAGAAGCCATCGATTTTTTTTAATCGCCTTGCTGGCGGATGTACGTCAAAGGTGGCGTGGGCGGGAATCGTGGTGGGGCTTCCCGGATTTGAACCGGGGTCTATAGCGTTCCCGACTCGACTCGCGTGTCGTCGAGCGCCCGAGGCTACAAGCCTAGACCAAGCTAGCCGAAAGCCCCACGAGGCTTTAGGTCAAGTTTCTTTTGTGGTTTTACATGTTAAATAAGGTTTAGGCTTTAAACTTTAGCGGTGCCGATGAAACGTGGGGCTTTAAGTGCCCTTTTTTGGAGGGGTTGCAGCGGTAAGAAGCAGAAAACGCAGGGTTGCACTGGAAAAAAACCTGTTTTGGCATGCGCTAAGCTCTCTGTGTGCCCGCTTAAGACGCAGGGTTTACAGAGCACCAGAAACGGATACAGCAACAGACTTTGACTATGTAAACCATAAAGCCAACCCAACATCCCCCACACCCACACCGCCAACCCCCAAACATAACCCCACATACCCCACGTGACAAAAAAAACAATCAACCACACACCAACAACCAAACAAAAACAAGCCAAACAACAAACCCAACAAAAACCACCACACCCACACAAAAACAAAAAACAAACAAAAAACTAAACAGACGCATCCACGACAGAGGCAACCCCAACTTTTCTATGATAAACCCTCGCTAAAACACACAACACAGCAGCAGCCAATGCAAACCAAAAAGGCCACTGAAACGCCGAGTAAACCCAAACACTAATGCCCACACCCAATGTCAATGTGGAAGGCAAAATCACTTGAGCTGAACCAGCCAAAGGAATCTGCATGCCAAGCACTGCTTGCGCGATCAAAATTATTATTGATAATCCAACGACGCTAAAAATAACTGAGTAAAGCGGCTTTTTCCACGCAAACCCCAGCAAGTCTTTTGCAAACGATTTCTGAGGCATCAAAGCGTAAATCAACATTAAAGCGCCGCTGAAAACAAACGCCAAAACACTGCCCACATTCAACGCGTAAATCAGCGGAATCGTAAACTGCGTACCCAACAATCCAAAGTTAGTGTTTATCGGCGACGCGTTAACCCTCATCAAGTCCTCACCAATAATCATTTGCCACCAAGGACTAAACAATGAAACAGCAACAACCAAAAGCGTTGAAACGCCACCTGCAACCCCAAACCAGTTAATCCCCTTCAACTGCATCATGCATCACCAAAAAACTGCTGAATCGAAATCCAACCGATATTTTGCTCAACCACCTGAATCTTCACGCCGCCAACTTCAACGTTCAAATTAACAAAGTCAATGTTTACATCGTCATCATAAGCATGCTGGGTTCGAAAATGATTCACCGCTTCATCAGACAATCGGCCAGACGCAATGATTTGAACCGTTTCTTTAGGCGCTAACTTTAAACCGTCTCCAATAGAAGCATTGCCCAGCAGTATTCCGTGGTCATGACATTTGATGCCTGCCTCAAGCCTGCCAACGTTCATCTCAGTGTTTAATGGGTTAGTAAAACGGAACGTAAAAGTGGCTGTTTGCGTGTTTGGATTATACTCGGGTTGACCGACAAGTTCGGGAGGCTTGAACTGCGAGTTGATGGCGTTGCTGTTTCCATTGGTGAGGTTGGCTAGTTCAGGGGGGAAAACAAGTCCAAGCAGGTTGTCTTGGTAAGCTATTACTTGTATAGTTAAGGGCACAACAAAAATTGCTACGGAAAGGATGGTTAACAAAAGCTTTGTTTTACTCATCTTGTTTCCCCGTGCAAGTTATGGTATTATTAGGGGAATGGATGGTTTTTATGGTTTATGGAGATGCACTATAGTATTAGGGTTTGCAGTCCTGTTGCTGTTTGGATTCTTTGTATGGCGTTGACAAAACCTCTTTAACCTTGTTTGTAATTACTGGGCCTAAACCGTTAACCGCTTTCGACCAGTCATCAACATTAATAATTGCGTTAATGGGGGTTTGGTAGGATTCTAAGATTGCTTTGGCTTTTTCGCCGCCAATATTGGGCAAGCTGGCGACAAAATAGACTTGTGCGTCAGCGAGAGTTTCACATTTTTTAAAAGCATGCACTGTAGGTGAACGTTTCTCAACAAACTGCTCTTGTTTAGCTGCTGTGTAGAGAAAATCTACTGTTTCTTTTTGGGAAGCCGTGTTTATTAGTGGTATGCCGTTTTTTGCTAAGTTGAACATGGCTCCCCATATGGCTTGAGGTTGAATGTTGCTATACTTGTAAATTACTGGCAAGTACCCTTCAAGAACTATCAGCGACTTTGGGTAAACGTCTTTGAGTCTGAATAACTGTTCAAAAAGGTAGCGTCTTGTCAAGGTGTAAACAAAGTCATTGACTGTTTTGCGTTCAACAGCGCACTGGTCAGAGAGGATATAGTCGCCTTTCTCGAGCATCTTCGTTTTCACATTTACGCCTTTTTCAACTAAGCCCTTGACGATTTTTTGTGCGCTGCTGGCTTCGCGGCTGTCCACTATTATGGTTGGTTCCTCACCAGTCTTCTTTTTTCCGTTGATATAGGGGACCAAAGTTTCGGTACCTGGCATAAGCATTCCTTGATTACGTACCTGAACTTCCGCTTTATTTCAGTTACGCTCCAAAGCAAAACACTATAGGGGCTTTGAGCACTAGTGCTTGAAAAAATCTATAGCCCCCTTATATATAGGCGGGATTTAGCCTATGTTAAAGACGGCGAGGTCTCTCTACTGTGACCCCCCCTCCCTTATATAAAGCAATGTTGAAGCGTGCGCTGTTGCTCTTGTGATAGTCGTGGCAAAATAACTCCATTCCCTTTTTAAGAAGCGCTTGTTTACGCTACAGCACGCCACAACTTAAATTCGTTAATCTTGATTCATCATACACACTATTTATAGGGAAAAACAGTTTTCTGAAAGCTAAAAGAACACAGGGATAGCATTGCCTAAAAACCAGAGCACACCATCAATAACAGCCCACAAGAGGTGGTTAACGTGAACTTTTTTGCTTGGTTTTCGCTTCTTACAAGTGGCGTTTGTTTAGCAATAGGACTGGCAGTTTATTTTATAGACAAAAAAGCCCTCCTCAACAAGCTGTTTATGGCAATATTGGCGTTTAACACGTACTGGGCGTTTTGCGAGTTCATGCTGTACCAAGCAGGCAACCTCCAAGAAGCCATCTTTTGGAACAAAGCGCTTTTTCTGTGGCCGTTTTTTTCCTCGCTAATGCTGCATTTCACGCTTGCCTTCACCGAAAACAACTTGTTAACGCATAAGTGGACCTACGCTTTTCTTTATTTGCCGCCGTCAATTTTCGCCACTTTAGATTTGGCTACTGACTTAATTTCTGCTGTGCCTGCAAAGCAGTTTTGGGGTTACGCTTTTGTGCCTGCTGATTCAATCGTTTGCGTAGTTGATGGTTTTTGGGTTTCTATTTTAGCGCTTTTATCTTTGATGCTCTGCGTGGCATATTATTGTAGGGTAACGGATGTTGTTAAGAAGCAGCAGGCAAAGTTTGTAGCTGTTGGCTTAGGCTTCCCAGTTGTGTTATCGATAATTACGGATTCAATCTTGCCCATGACAAGCGTAGTGTTTCCAAGTTTAGAGAACACTTCGTCATTCATATTCACAGGGTTCATTGCTTATGCAATGTGGCGCTATGACCTGTTTAGTCTTAATCCAGCAGTAGCAGCGGAAAACATTTTCTCCACTGTTCCTGACTCGCTGATTCTTGTAGGTTTGGGAGGTAACATCGTTCAGGTTAACGAAGCTTTTCTGAGGAAGTTAGGGTTTACCAAGAAAGAGGTTTTGGGAAAACCGCTTTGGGAGATGTTCAGTGACGAAAAAGGCGGAAATGCCACGTTCGCTGAGCTGTCAAGGGTTGAGGAAGTGCAAAATCAGGAGACTCAGTTTAAAACTAAAACTGGCGAATTAACTGTTCTCTTCTCAGGCTCAATTATTAAACGAAAGAGCGGTCAAAAAATTGGGTTTGCCTGCATAGTACATGATATTTCTGCACGCAAGCAAATGGAGGAGAAACTGGTTAATTCAGAAAGGTTTGCCTCAATTGGCCAGTTAGCTGGGATGGTGGGGCATGATTTGCGTAATCCACTTAGCAGTATGAGCGGTGCCACGTACTATTTGAAAACGCGATGTGCCAGCAAGCTTGACGCTAAAGCAATGGATATGTTATCAACCATTGAGAGCAGCATTGATTACTCAAACAAAATTGTCAGCGACCTATTAGATTACTCTAGGGAAATGAAGCTTGACCTTGAAACAGCCACGCCTAAAAAGTTGGTGGAAGCCTCGCTGTCTATTGTTAAGACGCCAGTTAACATCCAAGTTTTAGATTTCAGCAGTGACAGTTTTAAGTTGCAGGTTGACAGAACAAAAATTTATCGGGTTTTTACTAACATCATAAAAAACGCTTTTGAGGCTATGCCAAACGGTGGAACCTTAACTATAAAGAATTACAAAGACAAGGACATGGCAATTTTCACTTTTAACGACACGGGCACTGGCTTGACGCCTGAAGCGTTAAGAAACCTATGGAAACCGTTATTCACGACTAAAGCGAAGGGTATGGGTTTTGGCTTAGCCATCTGTAAACGCGTGGTTGAAGCTCATGGAGGCAGAATCGAGGTAGAAAGCGCTTTTGGTAAAGGAACAACCGTTACTACTGCCTTGCCAATCGCACAAAACAGCACCTAAAAGAGAAGGCAAATTGAAAGTTTAAAGGGCTGAAGCTGCCCATTTAAATTAATAGGCGGTTGCCCCTTTTGAAAGTGCGGTTCTGGCTTTTAGATTTAAACCCCAAGATTGAGGATGGCAGTGTTGAATTGTGGCTTTGGGGAATTGACGAAGTGGGCAATCGAGTGCTTGTTTTTGAAAGGAGTTTTGTTGATTACTTTTACGCTGTGTTAAGTGGAACCGTTGATGCTTCACAGGCAAGAGCGAAAATCATTAACGAATTTGGCGGCTCGATTGAAAGGACCGAACTTGTTGAACGCCGCTATTTTGGCAAGCCTGTGTTGGCAGTTAAGGTTTATTGCAGGAACACAAGGCAAATGAGCGTTATTGCAAAGGCAGTTCGAAAGCTCGAAGGAGTGCAGGATTGCCTCGAAGATGATTTTCGCGCGCCCATGCGTTACTTAATAGACAATAATATTGAACCTTGCAGTTGGCTGGAAGTTGAAGCAGAAGAGGAAGAAAACAGTTTAGCGGCAAGAGTAAGCAAAGTCTATGTTGCCAAGGAGTCGCCAAAGCAGCTTGAAAGCATTATAGAGCCAGAACTGCGGATACTGGGTTTCTCCATGATTAGTTATAGTCCTCAAGGCACGCCTAAGCCAGATAGGAATCCAGTGGTGATAATATCCACGGTTGCCAACAACGGCGAGAACCGCCAGTTTACCGCTGGAGAAGACAACAACGACAAACCAGTTATCGAACAATTCATAAATTACATAGGGCAATTTGACCCCGACGTCCTTGTCAGTTACGGCGGAAACGCTTCAGACTGGAACTACCTTGTTAAACGGAGCCGACGACTGGGACGCACATTTGACGTTGACAGGGCAGGCAAGGAACCGCACACCAGCGTTTACGGGCACGTCTCCTTTACGGGACTAGCGAACGTGGATTTGGCAGATTTCATGGATATATTTCCCGAGGTTAAAGTTAAGTCGCTTTGGAATTTAGCAAAGCATTTAGGCGTAAATATTGATGGCGAGCAGATGATTGAAGATGTAGAGTTTGCCGCTTACTGGGACAACAAAGAAAAAAGAGGTGAACTTGAACGTTTCAGCCTAAACAATGCCCGACGAGTTCAAGCCTGCGCCCGGTTGCTTTTGGATTTTGCCATTCAACTCTCAAGCTTAACCAGCATACCTCTTGACCATGTCATGACTGCCGCCACTGGTTTTCGGGTTGAATCTTTCCTGATTAAGCAGGTGCAGAAAATCGGTGAGCTTGCCCCTAAACGTGTTGAGCAGCCGTATGCGCCTTATGCAGGCGGTTTGGTGTTGGCGCCAAAATCGGGTTTGCATGAGAACATTGCGGTTTTAGATTTCAAGTCAATGTACCCCAATATAATGATAACCTACAATCTTTCCCCCGACACATACGTTGCGCCTGAAGAGCCTGAACCAGAAGGCGGCGTAAATGTGGCGCCAGAAGTCAACTATAAATTTCGCAAGTCACCGCCTGGATTCTACAAAGAAGCCCTAGAGTACCTTTTAGGTGTACGTAACCGAATCCGCATGCAGATGAGGGCGCTGAACCCTAAAACGGTTGAACACCAAATCTTGGATGCACGACAGAAAGCAGTCAAGATCATCACTAACGCTGCTTATGGTTACGCTGGCTGGATTGGCGCACGCTGGTACATTAAACCCGTCGCTGAAGCCGCTTCCGCATGGGGCAGACACATTATTCTCTCGGCATCCAAGCTGGCTGAAGGCAAGGGCTTAAATGTTGTTTACGGCGACACTGACAGCTTATTCCTCACTAACGATAAAGCAAAAACTGTTGAGTTGCAAGGGGAGATTTGGCAGAAGTGGGGTTTAGAGGTTGAAGTGGGCGAAATCTACAGGCGGGTTTTCTTTACTGAAGCAAAAAAACGGTATGCAGGCTTACGCTCGGACGGCAGTTTGGATATTGTTGGTTTAGAGGTTATTCGCGGGGATTGGGCTGAAGTTGCTAAAGAGGTGCAAGAGCATGTGCTAGAGATTATTCTTAAAGAGCAGTCGCCAAAGAAAGCCGTCAAGTACGTGCACAAGGTCATAGCGGACGTTCGGCACAAACAAATTCCCTTCCGCGAGCTTATAATTTGGAAGACACTCTCAAAGCCAATTAACGGGTATGCGGTTAAGGCGTCTCATGTTGAAGCCGCCCGAATGCTCAAAGAAAAAGGCTGGCAACTATCCACAGGCGACAAGGTGGGATACGTGATTTTGAAAGGCAAAGGACGACTCTACAACAGGGTTAAACCCTACGTTTACGCAAGTTACGACGAGGTAGATTTAGAATATTACATTACTAACCAAGTGGTACCTGCCGCGGCTAGGATTTTAGGGTTTTTTGGCGTAAAAGAGCAGCAACTACTAGGTTTGAAAGAAAAAGCTGAAAAAGAAAAGAGTTTAATGGATTTTATGCAAGCTTAGCTTAAAGTTGCTTGAAAAGTAACCAGTTCAACGTTCAAGGCTGGTTTGACCGCTTCGCTGACGCGTGAGGCAACGATTCGGCGGATGCTTTTTTCAGCGGCGATGTCAACGATGCGTTGTGTGATGATGCCGTCAAAGATGATTGAGTCAACGCCTGTAACTTGCTGTAGGCGGTCTGCTAATTGGCTGACCGGTAAGCGCTCGATTAGTTCTAGTTTGTCATTTAGTAATACTGCTTCAAGTGTGCCCTGTAGTGCTTTGACTGCTTGGATTACTGCTTCAGGCATTGCTGGTTTTGGCGGACGTTCATGAACCTTCTTTGGCACTGGAGCAGGAGGCGGCGCTTGCTTGTGTAATTCACCCACTGGCACGCGGTTATCAAGGGCGTCAGCGATTTCTTTGCAGTTGCATTCCTCAATTTCTTTGCCTCTTGGAGCGCGACCAACATATTTAACGTTGGTTACCTGCAAGAGTTCTTTAAGAATAAGGTCTCCCCCTCTGTCACCATCAAGCAATGCAGTGGCTTCTTTCTCTTTGGTTAAACGTTTAATGGAATCTGGAACCTTAGCGCCTTCAAGGGCAACCGTGTTGGTTAAGCCGCAACGCATCAAGTTAATAATGTCTGCTCGTCCTTCAACAACAATGATTTCTTTTGCAGACTCCAATGTTGGTCCTGCGGGCAAGTCTTCTGGTCCGAATTTTTCGACCTTGCCAACTTTCATGGTGTCGCTGATTTCTTTGTAGACTTCGTCAACGCTTGGCATCGATTCAATGTTCCATCTGTGCAGGATTTCTTTGGCTCGGTCGATTATGATTTTGCGTCGTGCTTCTCTGATGTCCTCTATTTTTTCAAGGATAACTTTTGCTGAGCATGGGCCAACTCGGTTTATGCTCTCAACGCTTGCTGCGATGAGCGCGGTTGATACACGGTCTAAACTGGTTGGTATGGTGATTTGTCCGGTTGTGCGGTCGTTTTTAGAATGCAGATCAATTTCGATTCTGCCGATGCGGCCTGTTTTTTGAAGTTCTCGCAGGTCAAGTTCTGGCCCGAAAAGTCCTTCTGTTTGTCCAAAAACTGCGCCTATAACATCGGGTTTTTCGACGACACCGTCGATTTCAAATCTAGCGTGTATAACGTACTTTATCGTAAATGTTTGGGATGTTCCCGTAAATATGCACCTTCTTAATTTTTGTAAGATTTTATGGATTGATTTTGTTAATCAAAGCGAGCGTTTTCTCGCCATGAATAGATTATTACTATTACTGTTAGCAATTTAGTAGTATGGCTATGTTATAATGCTTTTGGTGCTAGAACTAAACAAACAGGCAAAACAAGAAGACTCAAAAAGAAAAAAGCCATAAAAGTTAACTGAAATTCAGCAAAAAAGGGAAAAGGCTAGAAAAGAGAGCTTTTCCGTTTAAAAATTACCGCCCCAAGCGATGCAGCAGCTAAGGCTACAAGCGCTATGATTGGTGTTAATTCGGGGATGACTGAGTTTTGCTCTTGATTTGCCCCCGTTGAAATAGACTGGGTCGGCGACGGCGATGAAGAGGGCTGCTGGGCTTGTATAGAATCTGTTGGACTGGGGGATGGCGAGGGATTTTGTGGAGGATTTGCCGATGAAGGAGCAGGACTTGGCGTTACGCTGGGAGTGGGCGCTGGAACGTTAGGCGC
>CAYMLF010000030.1:0-16048 GCA_964391275.1 uncultured Candidatus Bathyarchaeia archaeon | reverse complement strand
TTGACCCGCAAGCGTACGTTAAGTGGGCAAAAAAAGTAAAGTTTGACATCGTCAAATTCTACCCCACCACGCTGCGTAACAAGTTCAGTTGGGCACTGCAGGAAAAAACCAAGTCCGCCGAATTTGACGCTTGCGAGTGCACGCCTGCATGAGCATAAAAGAAACCTCAGGCGGCGTTATACTCACTGTTTTTGTTAAACCCAACAGCCCCAAATTCAGCATAGAGCTTGACGGAGAAGAAATTGTTGTTCACGCGACTGAGGAGCCAGAGAGGGGCAAGGTTAACAAGGAAATAATCAAAGAGTTAACTAAGCTTTTTCATGCTAAAGTTGAGTTGGTTTCTGGGGCAACGTCTAGGCAGAAGCGGCTGGCAGTTTTGGGCGTTAAGAAGGCGGTTGTAGAGCAGTTTTTGAAGAGTCAGTAGGGGATAGAGGTCTATCTTTTAGATAGCTACCTAAGCAAAGCAGTCTATTGCATTTTGAATCGTAGAATAGCTGCTAAGCCGCCGAACGCGTTCTTAAGCATCTGACCTTCCTCAGTCTCCGCCGAAATAACCTCAACATCAGTGTTTGAATACTCAGCCAACTGCGCCAAATCATCAATCAAATCAACCTTATCCACAATTGTAAGCGAGGGCGCTTGACAGTTGGGGCACGGTTTGCCAGAGAGGCTTTGCTCAAACGCCTGCATGTTCGGGCCTTTCACGGTTTCCTGTTCCTGATGATTGCAGGCGCCGCATTTGAGGGTGACACGCTGCATGTCTAATGCTTCAGAAATCAACAATGTCTTAACCATACCTGACTGCAGCGCTTTTCGCACTTCAGCTTCACCATACGTTATCAAGCCTGTGTCGTGGCCGACTTCATAGAGGAATTTCTGCATGATTTGTTTCTCTTCGATGTAGCGGACTTTACGCATGATTTCAGGCGCTTTATCTACGACTTCTTTAACGCCTTGCTCTTCCACGTAAGCGGTGTCGATTACGTCTAAGATTTTGTTTTTCAGCTGATAATTGAGGTAGTCGCCTTTTTGGAAGTCGTATTTGGTTGGTCCAGGTCCACCCAGAATAATGCCTTTAAGGTTTTCGATTGGCAAAAAAATCTCATTTGCATGATTACCTGCACGTGCAAAATACTCGTTAAGCTGCATGTCTCGTAAACGTTCGTATCGTCTGGCGGATTGTCCTCCAGCACGGGTTTTGCCGCTGACACCTGAATGCATTTCACGCACTATTTCTAAGCGTTTACCAGTCAACGTGGCGATTGTTGCGTTAGTCGCATCAATAAGCATAATGCCATAGGTTTCTTTTTCCCGCAACATCTCCTGCAAATGCTCAGTGTGGAAACGGCTATCACAACGGTAAAGAAAAATCCTAATCGGTTCAGGCGGAATAATAACCCATGCTTCCATGCGTTCGGTTCCTGGTCCGCCGCCTTCCTGTGGAAGGGCACCGCAGAAAATCACCAAGCCTTTCTCACCTGGATCCTTGAAAAGCTTGAGCTTTTGTTGGGCTTTGACAATGGCGTCTAGAACATTTTTTCGTGTAACGTTTGATTTAATGTTGGTTGCAGTTCCGTATTCTTCACGCAGCAGGTTTAGGGCGTCGCTGATTTGTTTGCCTGGTGGAACATAAATTGTGATGAGTTCTGTGTGGCTGCCTTCTTTGTTGGCTAGCATGTTGATTGCTTTTTTGGTTCGGAATAGTTCAAGACTGCCTTTTTTTGCGGTACTCACAATAATTCACGTAATTAATATTTAATCTCATAAGTTACGGTGTTAGAACAAAATAAAAGTTCCGTACACAAAGAAAGAAAAAATGTTACGCTTTCGCCTTGGCTGGCGGAGCTTCTGCGGCTTCTGGTGCTGGTGCACCAATGGCGTCTCGTAGATACGCCTTGAAGGGACCCAATTTGCCGCCGTAGTTGCCTGAAGAAATCTTTACCACGCCAGGCACTTGAATTGCTGCGGTGACGCCTTCACTCATGCCCTTTTTAACTGCATCCAATGTCAAGCCGTTCATGACTATTTCGTAAACGCAAGTTACGCCTTCTGGAACAACAGTGTCTGGCACAAGAGTGCGCAGTGTTGGGCAGTAAGGATGGTTAGTTGAAGCTTTCAGCTTGTATTTGAGTGAGCCAGCTTTGCTTCCTGCACGGCAAACACCGCCTGGAAACTGCATGATAACGTCTGGAGCGTTTTCGCGGATTGCGTCTGCCGCGGCTTCAGCGGCTTTCAAGCCTGCCTCTTGGGTTTGAGCGAAAATCATAAAGTTGCCGCCTGCAACCGCTTCCATCGCGCCAAAACCGTCTTCCACAATAAAGTTGCCTTCCATAACTGGGATTTTCCAGCATCTGCGTCCGCCAACCATGGTTTTCTTTTGGAAGCCATCGCCGAAGTAGCGGAGGCTGCTGCCCACGTTTAGGGTGCGTTTGGTTTTGTCTAACCCGTTGAACGCTGCGGTTGTTGGACACGTTAGAGTGCATTGACCTATACGCTGCATTAGCTGCTGCTTGAGTTCAAAGCGGTCGCGATTGTAGATTTGAATGTAAACGCCTGGTCGCTTGTCTGGGGTTTGGTCTGCTGGAACTGGGCGTTCGATTGCTGCTTCTGCAGTTGCTTCGATGACGCTTGTGGCAAAACCAGTGGTTAAGCTTCCAGCGATTTGTGCCCATTTCTCGTTTTGAGCGGTGATTAGAACTCTTCCCACCCAAAGCGCGAACATTTCAGCAAAGGTGTCACTTACTTTCACAGTGTTACCTGAAGCTGATTTTACAAGAAATGCCTTCTCTGCATCGTCGTAACCGACAATTTCAAGCTTGTTAGTGTTTGATGACATGGAAGAGACCTTGCATCAAGTTGGATATTGTATGATTTAAGAGTTTTCGTAAAAAATGGAAGGTTTTTTCGCACTTGCAACCCTTTTTATGTTTGCAATAACCCCCTTTTGCCATTCTCGGGGTGGGGCTTCATAAAGCCAAAATTGCGTTAAGTAACCAGATTCACAAGTCCAGCAGCTTCAGCCAGCCTAACTGCTTGCTCCATCTCAGACGCTGTCAGTCTACGCCGTAGCTCCGCAGCCTCATGCGCTCGCCATTCAGGTCGATACTGAAACATCAAGTTAACCCGTGTCTCAACGCCCAAGTTTTTTGCTATCCAATCAAGAATTGGCTTAGTACAACACTCCAAGTGTCCAGGCAAAACGAGTACTCTCACCAGCAGTTCACCGTACCGTTTAGCAGAAAGATGATTACGCGTGCAAACCTCCCAGTAATCAGGCGCTTCCGAGAGCCGCCTTGCGCAGTCGCCTGGTCCATACTTGAAATCCAAAAGGTAAACATCTGCAAAGCCAGCTAGTAACTCTGCGGTTTCTGGGCTGTAATAAGAGTTTGAGTTCCAAACGACAGGAACGTTTACGGCGACATGCTTGAAGGTTTGTAGCCAAAGGGGCAGCCAAGGCGTGGGGTCTCCGCCGACCAAGTTCACGTTACGGCAGCCTTCCAAGCGCAAGTTTGCCACTTCCCGCGCTAACTTTTCTGGCGAATACTCGGCAGCGTCCTCTGCCCACTGCGAAATAGCCCAGTTCTGGCAATGCAGGCACCGCATAGTGCAGCCCATTGTGAAAATGGTTCCTGAAGGCACCAGCTCAGGTTCCTCGCCGAG
The DNA here is from genome assembly GCA_964391275.1 of uncultured Candidatus Bathyarchaeia archaeon. GTDB lineage: Archaea > Thermoproteota > Bathyarchaeia > Bathyarchaeales > Bathycorpusculaceae > Bathycorpusculum. The sequence continues at coordinate 12,388 of CAYMLF010000030.1, read as the reverse complement.
ATGGGGAAAAATGCTGGAAACCACGATGGTTTTGCCGCATCCGCAAAAGCCTTTTTCGCCAGCGGTTCTGTTGACGCCGCATTTTCGGTTGCAGAAGTGGCAGTTTTGCAGGATTCGGTCGGCGATTTCGATTTTAAGGTCTAAGTAGGATTTCTGAGGCTGGGGAATATCGCTTAGGTTTTTGCCTGAATCAATTTGATGCTCAAGTGTTTGGAATTGTGCTGTGGAGTCCGTGTGTTGTTTCCATAGCTCTTCAAGAGAATGGGTGCTGTCAAATTCTGCGGCTACTTTTTTGGATATTTGAAATTTTGCTGGTTTCTTGTTTTGTGAGACAGCGAAATATCTAGCCAAGCTTTTTCTTAACAGCTCACTCTCTTTGGTTGCATCTTGGTTTAGGCGTGAAATCTTCCACATACCTAGAACAACGCATACGGGAATGGCTGTCTATTCTGGTAATATTTGCCCTTAATCGGCAGTTGGTAACCGCAGAAGCTACAGTGCATGTCACTGGTTAGTTTCCACTGCTTAATTTCGAAACCTTCCCGTCGAATAACCTCTTCTCTACAGCTGGGGCAATACGTGTTCTCCGCTACATGCCCAGGCACGTTGCCAAGATAAACAAACCGTAAACCCTCACCTTTCGCGGTTAAGTAAGCACGTTCCATATCCTCAATTGGCGTTGGGGGAATCGTGGTCATTTTGTAATCTGGGTGGAAACGTAGCAGGTGAAACGGCGTGTCAGGACCCAAGTAGTCGTTAATCCACTTTGCCATGGTCTTTATCTTGTCCATACTATCGCCCATTTTTGGTACAACAAGATTCGTAATCTCGATGTGCACGCCTCTAAGCTTGAATTCTTTGAGCGACTCGTAAATTGGTTCAACGTTGGGGACGGCTGAAACTGTCTTGTAAAAGCTTGGGTCGCCGCCGCCTTTGAAATCTACCGTTACCGCATCAAGATACGGCGAGATGGTTTTCACCGCTTCAGGAGTCATGTAACCGTTGGTTACGAAAGTGTTGAAGAGTCCAGCTTCATGGGCAAGCCGTGCAGTGTCGTAAGCGTACTCCATAAAGATGGTTGGCTCCGTGTATGTGTAGCTGATGCCTTGACACATGGCGTCTTGAGCTGACTTCACGATGGCTTCAGGTGGAAACGGGTTGCCAGCGATTTCTTTGTCTTGGCTTATCATCCAGTTGTCGCAGAACTGGCAGCGAAAATTACATCCAACAGCAGCAATAGACGCCACTAAGGCGCCTGGGTTAAAATGTGAAAGGGGCTTTTTGCCGATGGGGTCAACGCCTGCTGAAACCGCTTTCCCATAATTTAACGTGTAGAGGGTGCCGTCTATGTTTTTGCGGACTAAGCAAAAGCCTGTAGCGCCGTCGCTTATTAGGCAGCGTCTTGCGCATAAGCTGCATTTTACCTTGTTTTCTTCTTGTTTAGAATAAAGCATAGCTTCATGAAGGGTAGACATTATTCTCACCTAAAAGAGACCTTGAATAGCTCTTCAATACGATATGAACACTCTTTTCTTAATAACCATTAGTATGATCTCTGGTTGGGCTTTTCTTGAAAAATAGTTTTAGTCCTAAAAAGAAAACAACAACTGATGCTAAAGCTGCCATAGCTGACAGCGTCGGAGATGACTGATATTTTAGTTGTGAATCGGTTCCTTCCACGCTATTGTTTTGGTCGCTAGTATTATGAAGTACTACAGCCAGTAATCCAACAACTAAAACTACTAAAAAAATCGCAAACCCCACGAGGAAAGCTTTCGACCCAGACACCAATTTTTTGCACCGAAAAAGGAGAGGATTTAACGCCTATTTCACTCTCGTTGCAGAACAGTTCTGTTCCCACAGCAGAACACACCGCATTTCTTTGGCAAAACTAAAATACGCATTAATCACCTAAACATTTCACTTGAGGCAGACTATTTGCCTGAAGTTACCAATCAAAAACTTGAAGGAATCACCCTAAGCGTTTACCTCTACATAGTCAAGAAAGGCAAGCCTGTTGGTTCACGAGAAGTAACCAGAGGCTTAAACCTTAGCAGTCCCAGCGTCGCCTATAGGCACTTGGAGAAGCTTGAAGATTTAGGTTTTCTGCAGAAAAACGAGTTTGGCGAATACACAATCAAGGGTAAAGCCAGCCTGCATGGGCACGTTTGGATTGGTAACAGTATTGTGCCAAAAATGCTGCTTTACTCGACGGTTTTCTTGGGAATTTTCGTTGTGGAATTGGTTGTTTTTGGGTTGCACTATGCAGTTGAAACTTTTGAGTTTAAAGTTTTCTTTACGCTTTTATTGTTGATAACTGGGCTAGCAATGGCTGTGTTTTTTGTTGAGGGGATGCGGCAGCGTAGACGAACCCAAAAAGAGAATGGGACATTACACACGTAGTAAGTATTTTTCAATACTCGTGGCACATATGCTTGCGGTAGCAAGCACAACCAGACCTGAAACCAGAACACAGCAATCTACTCAACCCACTGGTTGTAGTGCAGAAGGAAGTCAAGCCAACAACAACTAAAGAAAAAACAAACACGGCAAAAAACCTTAACAGCAACCCCAACCAAATACATCACCAAACAACATTAAACGTATAGAGGAGATTAACTTGAGAAGCGACGAGATAAAACTTGGAATCGAACACGCGCCCCACAGAGCGCTACTCAAATCATTTGGTTTAGACGATGACGACATCGCCAAACCATTCATTGGAATAGCAAACAGCTACACAAACATAGTCCCAGGACACATACATCTCCAAACCATCGCTCAAGCCGTAAAAGAAGGTGTCCTAGCCGCAGGAGGCACACCATTTGAATTCAACACCATCGCAGTCTGCGACGGCATAGCAATGGGGCATGAAGGCATGCGATATTCACTGCCCTCACGCGAAATAATTGCAGACAGCCTAGAAATCATGATCCAAGCCCACAAACTGGACGGTATAGTTATGGTTACAAACTGCGACAAAATCACCCCTGGCATGCTCATGGCAGCAGCAAGAATAGATGTACCAGCTATAATGGTTACAGGCGGGCCAATGCAAGCTGGACAATACAAAGGCAAGAAAATCAGCTACGCCAACATGCCAGAAGCACTGGGGCAAGTCGTAGCTGGAAAAATGGCTGAAGAAGAACTAACCCAGCTAGAAAGCGCCGCTTGCCCAGGATGCGGCAGTTGCAGTGGTATGTTCACTGCAAACACTATGGCTTGCTTAACAGAAGCACTTGGCATGTCACTACCCTACTGTGGGACGTCTTTGGCTACAAGTGCACGAAAGCTCCGAATTGCAAGAAACTCCGGTAAACAAATAGTCAAGCTAATTCAAAATAACATTACACCTTCCAGCATCCTTACTAAAGAAGCCTTCGAAAACGCTATCAGCGTTGATATGGCACTAGGCGGTTCAACAAACACTGTCCTACATCTACCCGCCATCGCAAAAGAAGCAGGCATAAACCTGCCCCTGTCAACATTTGACTTGATTGGCAGAAAAGTTCCACATATAAGCAGCATGATCCCGAGCGGAATATACGCAATTGAAGATTTAGACTTAGCAGGAGGAGTCCCCGCTGTCATGAACGAAATCAAAAACCTGCTGCATCTAAACTTACCAACAGTAACAGGAAAAACAGTCAACGAAAACATAAAGGACGCCCAAGTTCTCAACCCAGAAGTCATACGTCCCTTATCCAACCCGGTTCACGCAGAAGGCGGCATTGCCATCCTAACAGGTAACCTTGCGCCAAACGGTTCAGTTATCAAAACAGCAGGTGTCTCACCAAAAATGCAGAAACACAGTGGTCCAGCGAAAGTTTACGATTCAGAAAAAGAAGCCATCACCGCCATAAGAGCAAAAGAGGTTAAGCCTGGAGACGTTGTCGTTATACGTTATGAAGGTCCAAGAGGTGGACCAGGAATGCCTGAGATGCTTTTCCCAACTGCTACTATTGCAGGAATGGGGTTAAGTGAAAGTGTCGCTTTAATCACTGACGGCAGATTCTCTGGTGCCACTCGCGGAGGCTGCATTGGACATGTTGCCCCAGAAGCGTTCGACGGTGGCCCCATAGCAATCCTCAAAAATGGCGATTTTATAACGATTGATATTCCCAACCGCACTCTAAAGGTTGAATTGTCAGACGAAGAATTAAAGACACGTTTGGCATCTTGGAAGCCAAGAAAACCAAAAATTGCCAAAGGAATACTATCTAGATATCCCCCTCAGGCATAACCTTCCTATTATTTCTTTATTTATAGAGTTTTATTGACAAGATTTATAAATTAAACAGTAAGAACTGTTTTATTATCGTAAAATTGAGGAGAGAAATGAAAATGTTCAAAAATTCAATCAAAATAGCGATAGCTATGCTTTTAATCCTATCGATATCAGTAACACTTTTTGCTCTGCCAAACTTTACAAACGCGCAAACAATACCGGATTATCCAACATACCCCTTCGTTGAAGCCATACCAAACCCAGTCGGCGTCGGCCAAACTACTTTGATAAACTTTGGGTTAATCAACTATCTTAACGTTGACGGCGATGGCTGGAACGTGACATTAGTTATTAAAGCTCCGGACGGCACAGAAACAACCGTTGATCGAATGACGTGGTCAACTGGAACAGTAGGCTATGCTTTCACTCCCGAAGTTAACGGAACGTATATTTTGAAATGTACTTTCAAAGAAACAAGTTACAACTACTCAAGGTACGGTGTTCCAGTTTATGGAAACTATTTAGCAAGTGAAACAGCTGATTATGAGCTTGTAGTCCAAGATAACCCAGTGCCATATCATCCGGGCAATGCTCTTCCAGCAGAATACTGGAGTCGACCAGTAGATTCACAACTCCGTGAATGGTGGGCTATAGCAGGAAGTTGGGTAGCAGCACCGCCAAACTTGTTTGCTCCCTACAATGACGCTCCAGAAAGCGCTCACATTCTATGGACACGACCAATCGGCGATACTATCGGTGGATTAACTGGTGGAAATACGGGTGAACGAGGCTTTGGAACAGGCGATGCTTATGAAGGTAAATGGTCTGGTTCAGTAATTATCGCTGGAGTGCTATACTACAATAAAATGGGCAGTGCATTCTATTCTTCACCGCCAGTACAGGAAGTTGTCGCAGTTGACTTGCATACAGGAGAGACATTGTGGACAAAAGTGTTAGGAAATAATCAGCGCATATCTTTTGGACAAATACTATACTGGGACTGCTTAAACTACAGAGGTGCCTTTTCTTACCTATGGGCTTCTTCTGGCAGTGGCGCTAATGCTGTATTGACAGCTTATGAAGCGGCAACGGGCAATTGGGTACTTAACTTTACAGGTGTACCGTCAGGCACTAACTATTGGGGACCAAACGGCGAATTCCTAAGATACCAAGTAACCAACATTGGCAACGCATCTAATCCAAACTGGCGATTACTCAGATGGAACTCAAGCTACGTAGTGGCTAAAGGAAGAACTGGAATGCAGGAAAGCTGGGGCAGTGCAGTGCAAGGCCAAACTTTTGCAGCTAGCCGCGGATGGGACGTTAACGTTTCGATACAGCCAGTTACAGGCAGTGTTATAACCGCTTTTCCAGAAGACAGGCTGATTGTTGGAAACACAAGCACTAAAGGCGTTACTCTTCAAGGCTTGAACCTAAAGAAGGGTCAAGAAGGTGCTTTGCTGTTTAAGAACACGTGGGATGCACCGAGCAGTTGGGCGTCAATTGTGGCTGGAATGCAGACTGGTTGGGTTACTCATAGTCAAGAGAATTTGGTCTCGATTTATTGGACTCATGAGAGCCGAATACAGTATGCGTTTAGTCTTGAAACGGGTAAGTATCTGTGGGAGACTAAGCCGCAGATTTATGCTGACGCTTGGACTGACTCACCAGGATTTGAAAAAGTTGTTGCGTACGATAAATTGTACACTGCTAGCTTAGGCGGAATTGTGTATTGCTATGACATTAAAGACGGAAAGCTGTTGTGGAACTATACGGTTGATGACCCATATACTGAATCCTACATTACTAACAATTGGTGGCTAATTATCACTTTTGTAAGCGACGGAAAATTGTATCTAGGTCACATGGAACATTCTGCTTTAGAGCCTAAACCTCGTGGCGCTCCGTTCTTGTGCTTGAACGCAACTGATGGCTCGCTTATTTGGCGAATTGACGGTGCTTTCCGACAGACTCGTTGGGGTGGTCGCGGCATCATTGGTGATAGCGTGATTGCGACGATGGATACTTATGATCAGCGTGTTTATGCTATTGGTAAGGGTCCAAGTGCGATTACGCTTTCTGCTCCTGACATTGCTGTTCCTGAAGGTACGCCGGTTATGGTGAAGGGAACTTTGACGGATGTTTCGCCTGGTACTAGAGATGAGTCTTTGGCTATGCGTTTCCCTGATGGTGTGCCTGTTGTTTCTGACGAGAGCATGAGTGATTGGATGCTTTATGTGTACAAGCAGTTTTCTAGGCCGACTGACGCTACTGGTGTGCCGGTTTCAATTGACGCTAATGATCCTAATGGCAACTACGTTCATCTTGGCGACACGGTAAGTGATGCAAGCGGTAAATTCTTCTTGACTTTCACGCCTGAAATGGCTGGTGACTACACGATTTTTGCTACTTTCATGGGTTCTGCATCGTTCTATCCAGCGTTTACAGAGACGGCAATGACAGTGATGGATGCTCAGCCCACGCCGACAACGACGCAGGTGGTTACGAATCCGCCGTACGAGTTGTACACTATTGGCACTGGCATAGCGATTATTGTTGCTATAGCTTTAGCTGTTATCCTACTTAGAAGAAAACCCTAAAGCAACTGTTAACAGCAAAAAACCATTCCCTCTTTCTTTTTTGTATCTTAAAAAAAAAGAGAAACTGCCGTTTAACCTATCCTATCTGGATTTTTTTGCCCTCAACCGGTTTTTTCAGCGGAATCTTTAGCCGCAGCAAACCGTTTTCGTACTTAGCTTCTGCTTTGTCTTCGTCGACTTCATGCGCTAACGTGTAGCATCCTGAAAAGTCTGCGTCGTCTCGTGAACCAGTTAAGCACAAGCTTTGGGGACTAACTGATAATTCTATGTGTTCCTTGTCGACGCCTGGCAACTCGAACTCGATGGAATATTCTTTGTCGTCATGGAAAAATATGGCAGTGGGTAAAATTACAGGTCTTTCTTCAGACATTTAAAAAACAGCTCCTATTTTGCTTTTAAGAGCGTGTATCGCTCAACTAGAACTATACAAAAACCAAATATAAATCTGCCCAAAACCGTCGCGCTGGTGTTTATGCTTATCTTTTGTTAAGCAAGGAATTGGGCTAGTTTGGTTAAGCCGATGATTTCGTCGAAGCTTAAGCCCAGCGCGTCAAGCACTTGGTCAAAAGTTGAATGCAAGTAAGCTATGTATTTTTCCACGTCAACCTCATTTCTTGAAGCGAGTTCTACGGGTTTCACGCCTGAGTTAGGGTCCTCTATGGAGCGAGATGTTGACTTTAAGACTTTGACGAAGCTGATCTGGTCTCCAGCCCGTAATTCTCTGCCGTTTTTCTCGAGAATCCGTGCAGCTTTGACATGTTGCGGAGTGGTTTTTGTGTACCTTGACAGGTCATCGCCTAAAACCATGTGGAATGCCAGTTCATTATTATCTGTCCACTCTCTGCGTTTGAGGATATTGTAGCGTTCTCGGACAATGTTTGCGATGTCTTTTCTTGCTTTTTCGAAATCTTGAGGGTTCTTGACTTTTGCAAGCTGCTCTTTCATCTGGTTAAATGCGTCCTTGATGAAGATTGGAATGTGTTTCTTTTTGCCAGTTAAGCCTTTAACGTCAACCGTGCCGTCTTCTAGAACGCCTAGGTAATTCTTTTTCCGTGAACTAAAAACTGCGTACCGATACGTTTTTTCTACATCTATACCCATGTTTAACTCGTGCTCGGTGTAGTGTACAACTTCCTCGATTTGCTCTTTAGTCGGATTCTTAAGGAATAAGCTGTCAGTGTCGCCGTAAAGAACTTTGATGCCTGAGGCTTCCGCGTGCTTAAGGATTTGAGTGATGCTGTATCGTCCAATAGCGGCTGTGGCTTCTGCGACCGGTGGACAGTAAAGGTCAAAACTGTCGGCTCCGAAAACGCCGTAGCTAGCGTTCAAAATAACTTTGAGGGCGCCTTGGGCGGTGTTATACCAGCTTCTTAGCTCCGGCGGCAATGTTTTGTCTTTGGAGCGTTGTTTGTACCATCGGACACGTAAATCTCGCAACGAGCCGATGAGGAGGCTTTCTAGCGCGCGTTTCTGAGTGCATACCCAGTGTTGGGTGTCTGGAATCATGTGGCTTCTGCATTCTGGATGATTGCAGTCAATTGATTGGTAGCCTAAATTCCAAACTTTAATGATTGATGGGTACAGGCTTGGAAAGTCCATGACGGCAACGTTAAAGTGCACTCCCGGCGTGGGTTCAACTACGATGGCTCCCTTGTATTTTTTACCTTTAATAACCGCGGTTGTGCTGGTTTTGCCTTTTTTTGTTAGGATGTCCTCGGCGTTTGGGATGAGCAGGTGGCGTTTTCGGTGTTCACGGTGCATAAAGTTGCGTATCCAGCGGCTTACTCCTTGACGGCTCACGTCTTCCATGGGCATGCTGCTGATTCTTGTCAAAACTAAAAGTAGTTTCATTGCTGAGTCGTCTTCAAAACTGGTCAGCTTATACGTTATTTCTGAGTCACGCAAACAGTATAGGGCAAGTTCGCTGTAGGAGAGGTCACCGAACGTTTTTTCTAAATGAATCTTTTCCATGCCAAGCAAGGCTGCGCCGACGTCGCCGAGGCTTACGTCTTTGTAGCGGTTGCTGTAAGCGTAAATTTGGATTGAGCGGTTGAAGAAGAATTTGTAGAGGTCAATGTGGACGCCGTATTTGATGAGGCAAACACGTTTTCCCACTTCGATGGGAATTTCGTTACGGGAGAAGCCCAAATTTAACGCGCGGTGGACTAGGTAGCGTAAGTCAAAGTCGTCGCCGTTAAAGGTTAAGATGAACGGGTAATCGTTTAGAACCTTAAACGCTTCACGGAGCAGGGCTTCTTCGCTGTCGAAGCGTTCCACTTTAATGTCTGGCGCTAAATGCTCGGTGCCTTCCCGCATTCCTTCCCTGTTTAGGATTAAGACGCGTTTTTCGCCGTCGGAACTGTAGATGGATGTGGCGATTACTGGGCAGGCGCCTTCACGGGCGTCGGGCACACGGTTAGCTAGGGGCGAGTAAACCTCTATGTCGATTGCTGCCCTGCGGAACTTCGGCGCTGGGTACTCGAGAAGTTTAGCCCACATTTCAGCGTATTCTTGTTCCTCAGCGGTTGCGTCTTTGAAGAGTTCCCTGAGTTTAGCCAGTGTCTCCTCCGCTTCTTCATGTACTGCAGCTTCGAGGTTTCCATCTTTTACTTGGTAAATCATTCCAGGCAGTAGTCCGCGGTCGTAAATGTATGATTGGTAATACTTGATTCTGGATTCCCAAACCTTAACGTCGCCCACTTCAACGGGGTAATCGCAGACTTTAGGGTAATCTTCTGGGAGAATATCGCGGATTGTTCCTTGGGGTCTGCCTCCAATTGCAAGTGGGTCTTTGGCGACGATTTTCCTGACCTGAACTGGCTCGTTAAGCAAGGGGTCAAATCGGTCTTCAACCTTTATGCAGTCATACCCGTCATGGTGAACGAGTCGGTCGATTTTTTCAAGCTTGTCTTTAGGCAGGTTGGTCAAGCAGTAGGGCAAGTGCCCAGTGTTGTCATACCAAAAGTAAAGTTCGCCAGACTGGGGCTCATAGAGTTTGATGACTGCTTTTCTTTCTCGGCCATCATAAGAGGCAGAGACAAAGTAGGAGGGAGGCAAATTGTCTGGGGCAATTGGCGGCAGAATCCGTGGTTTTCGCTCCTTTTTTATTGAAGCAAGCAATTTTTCTGGAGCATCTGGTTTTGAGGGGGTTGCGTTTGCGGATTCGGTTTTTTGTTTAGCTTCCGCTGTCTTTGCTTCGGGGCTAATTGGTTTGCTCTCTACTTTCCAGAACGAGTCTAAAGTCCTGTTCTGCACCATTCCCTCTCTTTACCTTAGCCTTTCTATGGCAACAACACACTAAAATCTTTACTAACAAAAGGCAGAATATATGCTCTTAAAAAATGGTAAAGCTAAGGTTTGGTTGAATAAAAAAAGGAAATTTTCACTTATAAATTTGAATGTACGTATGTGTTAGTGGTCTCACTCCTCTTCGTGTTCTTTTCCTTCACGGATTAATTCGCGTACGCGTGGTCCACCTTTTGCTCCGCCTCTGCGTCCTGCTTCAGCTACAGAAATTTTGCCTTTTTCAGTGCTTGCTGTGTCTTCCGTTTCTCTTCGCCTTCTAGACAAAACTTTTCACCTCCATTAAGTGAGCCTTGGGGTTTAGAAACACATGGTTCTAGCACGAATGAATTGTTCATAAACGTATGTGGCTGTGAATGTGCAGTTACAGAAAACGGTTTTTAATTCTTATTTAGCAGGGTTGCATTCACTGTAGCTAGTGACTTTAATTGTTGAAGGATGCTTGGACAATCGCTATCGAAACGTTAAGCTGGATGGAAATGCAACGCTTAAGTGAACACCTCGCGTTAGTGCGTACAATCAAACAGCTTGGCACAACCAATTCAAACGCTATCCGCTACGCATACGGCGTAGTCGTGGAAACCACGCGGCGTCGAAACCTCATCGACAAGTTCATCAACACTGTTGTGGCTCCCCAGCAGATAGGCGAGTTTAATCTTGGAGTCCAATCCTTCCTTAGACTCTACGTTTACCAAACCCGCGTCTCCAAAAACTGGGGCAAAATCAACCTGCAAGAAGCCAACCACATAGCCAGTCTTGGACGGGCAATTTTGGGCTGGAAAACCCTCTTGCCTATTGAACCTTACCTTGGCTTTCTGCTTACTCGCAAGCTTCAGCCAATTCTGGAAGAGGCGGATGATGAGGAGCGTTTAAGCCTTGAAACATATCATCCACTGTGGTTTGTCAAGTACTGCGTTAACCTGTTGGGCAGTGAAGAAGCTGTTCCGTTTCTGCGAGAAAGCAACATTCCACCGCCAACCTACATCCGAATAAACACGCTCAAGGGCAACGAAGAGGAGATACTGCAGACACTTGAAGGCGAAGGCGTTAAACTGGAAAAAACCCTGCCGTTAAAGTACACCTACAAAGTCCTACAGTTAAAACAGCCCTTAAACACGCTAGCAAGCTCAAAAGAAGGCTTATTCTACATTCAAGACAAAGCTAGCTGTTTTGCCGCAGAAGCCGCCGCACCCGCTCGGGGCATTCGCGTTTTGGATGTTTGCGCTGCACCCGGAGCCAAAACAACTTACATAGCCCAGTTGATGGGCAACGAGGGCAGCATCGTTTCAGTAGATTTTTCGCGGCGACGCATGAAGACCTGGCGTCAAGAAGTCAACTATATGGGCGTTAAAATTGCAGAGCCAGTAATCGCCGACGCAACCCTGCCGCTGCCATTAACTTTTGAGGCTGACTTGGTGGTGTTGGACCCGCCATGCACAAGCACAGGCGTCTTTGCCAAACAGCCCTCGGCGAAGTGGCGTTTAAGCCCCAAATCCATTGAGAAGATGGCTGGAATCCAGTTGCAGATGATTAACAACTGTGCAGAAAAAGTTGTCCCAAGCGGCTTCATGACTTACTCAACATGCAGCATAACGGTTGAAGAAAACGAAATGGTCGTTGAGCAGTTTCTCAAAGAGCACTCAGATTTCCAGTTGGTGGAGGTTGAGCCGAAAATTGGGTTGCCGGGGCTGCGTGGGCTTGCTCAGTGTCAGAGGTTGTATCCGCATCTGCATCAATGTAACGGATTCTTCATGGCAAAACTGCAGAGAAAACAATAAGTCGCTACAATACAAAAGTACCTTTAATTCAAAAGTGGGGCAAACTCCTATATGTCGGGTTCTTGCTTTGATTAGCAGCGATAAACATGAACCCAGAAAATTACAAAACAAAAAGGCAAGGGCAGCCCAAACGAGCCAGCGCATTATCCAAAAGCAAAAGCAGCATGCTCGCAAACGCCAAAACCCCAACATCATACGCAACTCCAAAACTGTGCGAAATTTACAGCGCAAAAACTGAATGGGCTACTAAAGTTATACCTAAACTAAAAGAGCAGTAAGCCAAACTGAAAGGTTGGCTCTTAATTTTTTTAAGGGCGTTTAGGGGATGGAACCTAACTGTTTTGCCGGTATATTTGGGGCATATTAGAAACTCTATGCAGGAACCTGTAGAGGGGCAGGTCGGTATTGGCGGAAAACCGCTCCATTAACATGTTAAAACCTTTTTTGCGCTTTAAACAGGGGGATAGGTCTACCGCTGA
>CAYMLF010000029.1:0-16334 GCA_964391275.1 uncultured Candidatus Bathyarchaeia archaeon | reverse complement strand
TCGTAAAAGTCATCGTTGAACGTGAGACGGGCAAGATTTTGGGCGCCAGCATCATCGGTGCTGAAGCATCAATTTTAATTCAGGAAGTCGTCAACGCCATGTCGTCGGGTCACGGAACCTACGAGCCCATTGCTCAGGGAATGCATATTCACCCAGCCCTGTCAGAAGTTGTTCAAAACGCCTTCGGCAACCTAAAACCAGCATAGCGGTTGCTGACTGCTTATCTAAACAGTTATATTTGCGTAGAAACAACTTTTTAGTTGTGAGTTTTATGGAATTCAAAAAGGTTTCTGGCAGCAGAAATGAGCATAAAGTAACACTGTACGCTCTTAGCACGTGTGTTTGGTGCAAAATGACTAAGCAGTTGTTTAATGATAACGGCATCGAGTACGAGTATGTAGACGTTGACTTACTAGATGAAAAAGACAAGGAAAAGGCACGTCAAGCCATTACAAGCAAAGGCGGACCCCTCAGTTACCCAACCACCATAATCGACGACAACACGCTCATCACTGGTTTCCGCAAAGACAGGTTCAAAGAGGTACTGGGTGTTTGACTATCTCAATTGATCAGGTACGTCGCCGAGCGGAAGCAGACGCTAAAACCTACGGTTACTACCTAGTGCCAGACCCAGATTTGCTGCAGGCGTTTTTGGAAGGCTTAAAAGTTAATGAAGACCGCTATGGCTACCCACTTTGCCCCTGCCGCTTAGCATCTGGCAAGTTTGAGTTTGACCGCGACATAATTTGCCCCTGCGACTACCGCGACCCAGACGTTGCCCAATACGGTGCATGCTACTGCCGCTTGTACGTTAACAAAGCGGTTTATGAAAGCAAAAACCTGCCCGACGTTCCCGAACGCCGCCCAATTGAGAAGCAAAACCGAGCTTACACGCCACAAACTGCGGCAGAGGAAACAACACAGGAAAAACCGCCGACGCCAGAAACGCCCAAACCCACCGTTCAGCCAACTGCAAAATCATCCGCCGCTAAAGGTGAAGTAAAAAAGAAGCTATGGTACTGCAAACAATGCGGCTACGTCGTGTTTCGAGAGGACCCACCCTACGTTTGCCCAATATGCAAGGCTAAACGGGAAATGTTTGCGGAAATAGAGGCTGGCGTGGAGCTTAACGGTTAATTGTTAGGTTTTTTGGATTTCGATTTCTATTTTTTTCCAGTCTTCTTTAATGCCGTGCAAAGTGGTTACTGCTCCAACTATTGATCCGCTAAGGATGTTTTCAACAAATTCTTTTACCGGTATCTCTTTTCCGTCAACTTTAAGCTTTAAACTCACAAGACTCACCTTACCCTATTCTTTATTTTGAAGAGAAATAAAAAATGTTGTGCCCTAGACTAGCGAAAGCAGCCAGAAGGGCACGGTCTCGATTAGGTGGATAAAGAACGTTGGGTAAATGCCTATAACAACCACCAGCACCGCTAGAATTACCATGCCTGCCTGCATGAATTTGGGCAGCCTAATCCGTTTAAGATCCATTCCCGGCTTTGTTGGACCAAAGAAAACCGTTGAAATAAACCGCAACGAATACGCAAGCGATAACACTGTTGAAACCAGCATCAACGCAGTTGGAACGATAAAAAAGCCTGCACCAGCCTGAATCGCCTGGAAGGCACCCATGAAAATCAAGACTTCACTGATAAAGCATGCAAACGGCGGAGTTCCTGAAAGACTCAGAGCCGCAGTTATGGAGGTTGTGGCGGTGGTAGGCATTTTCCCTGCTAAGCCGCCCATGTCCTTGATGTTTCGCAGTGCAAGTTGACTCATGATTGCGCCTGCGGAGAGGAAGAATAAGCCTTTGCTTATGCCGTGAGTGATTATCTGCAACACAGTGCCGTCCATTGCGATTTGTGTTGGAAACAGTGAGAAACCAAAGACAATGTAGCCCATGTGGGATATGCTTGAGTAAGCCATCACTTTTTTGATGTCTGTCTCGCGCAGGGCGACAAATGAGCCGAAGAAGGCTGAGACGACGCCAAATATGCTTAAACCGTACAGGAAGTACGTTGCAAAGACTGCGCTGTTAAAGGTTAATGAGGGAAGAATCGTAAGCAGGGAAATACGAATGACTGCATACGCGCCTGCACTTGTCAAGACTCCGCTTAGCAACGCTGACATGGGTGCTGGAGCTTCAGCATAAGCATCTGGAAGCCAAGAATGCAAGGGCACGATAGCCATTTTCACAGCGAAACCGCCGGTGACAGCAAGCAGAATCCATTTTACCCATTCAGCGTTGGCACCCATCAAAAGCTGTGCCGCTTGGAAAATGTCTAGCGTGTTTGTTAAAGCAAAGATGCCGCCGATGCCGAGAATAATGAAGATTGCGCCTGCATGAGTGTATATGAAGAATTTGAAAGCGGCTTTGTATGAGTCTTTGTATCCCCAGTTGCCTAAGATGAAGTAGGCGGGTATAATCATGAGTTCCCAGAAAAAGTAGAACAGGAGCAGGTTAGATGAGATGAAAACGCCTACTAACCCGGAGATAAGCAACGCTGTCAAGGCGTAGTATGCGGCGAGGTTCTTTTTGCCTGCCATGTAATTTATCGAGAATAAAACTGCGGCTAAAGTTATCGTTAAGGTTAAGATAACCATTGAGATGCTTATGCCGTCAACAAAAAACGACAACGAAGAGTTAAAGAACGGAACCCAACCTAAAACTTCCTCATACCTATTGTTTGGGCCATTTAAAACCGTAGGCACGGTTGTTAAAACTAACGCTAAACCTGCAATTGTGATTAGCGTGATTGCTAATGCAGCAAGTTTAGCGGATTTTTTACCGGCTAAATAGACAAATGGAAAACTTAGAGCTGGGATAAGTACCGATGCAAGAAGTGTATAGGGCATTTATTTTGGGCCTTCAATCCTTTGTTTTGTTATGAAATGCTTACTTTGTCGCGAGAAAATGTAGCTCGTTAAAGCAGATATGGATGAAACGTTTGTTGATCGGTTAGTGGTTAACATTTATTATTACTTCCGATGGGAATCTTGCTCGCTAGATTTTAGATGGCTTCTGTGTAGGGTGTCAATATTTAAATTTAATTGATTTTTTTCTTGTATTTCAGGTACATATCTCACTGGATTGATGTTAATTATTAACTCGGCAACTTTTGTTAGTTGTGATAACCTCAAAAGTGACGAGGAGGGATGATGTGGTTTTGCTGTCTTGCTTTTAATTATCAATCAGGGCGGCATGCCTCTTGCGTTTTAGGGTGTAATTGGCAAAGACCAATGCTAAGGAGCCAACTCCAAAGGCAGCGATTAATATGTTTGGAGTTACCATTTTGGGTAGCCTCCTGCTTTTTCATATCTGGCTGTGTTGATGCAGCCTGCGCCCGTTTTTTGGGCGAACCTTTTCATTTTGCTTGAAAGTTTTTTAGTCATGTTTCCAACCCTCTTTGGTTGGTATTGATAAACGCTCATTAAAATATAAATATAGTTATGATTTGTTCATAACTTTTATGAAAAATCACATGTTTGTTCAATGTTGCTGGGATTACCCGAGCAATTGAGCTTTCGAGATCGCAGGCTTCACAGTAACTCGAAGTTTTGCAAGGTTCTCCTTAATCTCAGCCTTAACACCCATAGCAACAAAGTACTCTTCAAGGAAAATCTTTACAAACTCCTTAGAAACATCCGAAACCAACACTAACGTAAAATCACCAGCACTGTTTTTGGCTATACGAAAAAAGTTACAGGCTTCCAACCGCACCAGCATCTCCTCTGGAGAACGCACCTTTGTTTTTAATTGCTCCCAATGTGAACGCGCAATTTCACGGTGTTCCTTCCAAAATTTTTCTTTCTCAGGCGATGAAAATAGGAGCTGCAGGAATGATAGCCAGTGGTCAACATCCAAGATAATGTGTTCACCAGTCAAGAGCAGGTCAAGGTAAGCGTTCATTTTTTTCTTTGTTGTTGGTCTTCGAGGGGGCGGTTTTCGTTGTAGAATTTTAGGGCACGCCGCATGACTTCGCTTTGAGAGACTTGGGCGTCTGTGCTTATTTTTTCCAGTAATTCTGCGGTTGATTTGTCGAAGGCTACTGTTATTCTTGTAGGGTTTGTCATTCTCACACAACAACAGCTGTTTAAACGTATGAGCAGTATTTTGTTGTTTATATAAACATTTCTAATGAAACTAAGCGGTTAAATGAGCATTTTAATGCTTAAACGGGTAATTGTGTCACAAACGTAAACTATGCCCGTATACGAAAGCATCAACCATCCACTATGCAAACAAGCTAACTGAAAAAACTTTATTGCTAAACAAGCAATTACCTTACTTAACAACCTTTTCAGGGAGAATCAACATGAAAAGCCCACAGAACTACCTGCCACCCAAAGAAAGAACACAAAAAATCATTGAATTACTAGAAAAACAGTACCCAACCGCGAAAACAGCCCTAAACTACAGTAACCCTCTAGAAATTCTGGTGGCAACAATGCTCTCAGCACAAACAACCGACGAACGCGTTAACATAGTAACTAAAAGCCTATTCAAAAAGTACAAGACACCACAAGACTACGCCAACGCTGACATAAAAGAGCTAGAGCAAGACATCCACTCAACCGGCTTTTACCACAACAAAGCCCGAAACCTGCAAAGATGCTGCCAACTGCTGATAGAAAATTTTCATTCACAAGTACCAAAAACCATGCCAGAACTTCTTGAATTGCCGGGGGTAGCACGCAAAACCGCCAATATCGTGCTATACAATGCTTACGGCATCATCGCTGGGATTGCGGTTGATACGCATGTTCGCAGGCTTTCTCAGCGGCTTGGAATTGCCGACACAGATAACCCTGAACGGATTGAGCAGGAACTGATGAAAATAACACCAAGGGAAAAATGGATGAAGCTAACTGACCTGCTCATTTTTCATGGAAGGCAAGTTTGCATTGCAAAAAAGCCCAAATGTGAAGTATGCGTGCTGAATCAGATTTGTCCTTCCGCTTTCACGTTTGAATAGACATCAACATTTTATAATCCAAAGAAGCCTTTTTAGAGTGAGGCGTAAGTGATGGAAGGTCAAGTTAAAGTTGGGGATAAGGCTCCAGACTTCAATTTACCAGATACTGAAATGACAATGCGTAACTTGAGTGAATTTAGGGGACAAAAAGTTGTTTTAGCCTTCTTTGTAGGCGCCTTTACTTCAACGTGTACTAAAGAGATGTGTGCTTTCAGGGACTCAATGGCGCGATTAATCAATTTGAATGCCCAAGTGGTAGGAATAAGCGTAAACGATCCTTTCTCCAACAAGGCGTTTGCAGACAAGAATCGGTTGCCGTTCCCAGTTTTAAGCGATTACAAACGAGAAGTCGTTAAAGCTTACGGTTTGGAACACACAAATTTTGCTGGATTAAGTGGGTACACGGTGGCTAAACGTTCAATATTCATTCTAGATAAAGATGGCGTAGTCCGATATGCTTGGGTTTCAGATGACCCTGCAATCGAGCCAAATTATGCAGAGATACAGAAAATGCTTGAAAAATATAGGCGGTTAAACAAACAGACTAAGCTTTGGTAATCGTTCGCTAAATAAAGGTTTCAACATATTTTCAGCTTAATTTTTCCTTTTCGTTAAAATGCTTAATAAAATCCTGTATAATTAGCCAAGTGAGGATATAAAACTTGGAAACGCTAACATTTTATACAATGATCACGTAATATTTATTGTAAAGGACTCTTTAATGGCAAGGATAAAGGCTGGAGATAAGGCTCCGGACTTTACGTTGCCGGACACCGACCTACAACCTCAAAGCCTCAAAGAGTACTTTGGACAAAGAGTCGTCTTAGCATTCTACGTCGACGCCTTCACACTTACCTGCACAAAAGAAACCTGTGAATTTAGAGACGCAATAGCTCGGCTGATCAATTCAAACGTTCAGGTCATCGGCATAACTGCAAACGACATCGCTTCAAGCAAAATATTTGCGGAAAAAAACCGACTAACATTTCCAATATTAAGCGACGATAAGCGTCAAGTAACCAGAACTTACGGCTTAGATTCCGCAAGCTATGCGAGCCTTAGCGGTGGCAGTTTCGCCGAAAGAGCATTAGTGCTGGTAGATGGAGACGGCATAGTGCAGTATGTCTGGGTTTCAAAAGACCCCTATGTTGAGCCAGATTACAAAGAAGTCGAAGAGACATTAAGAGAATCTAACGAGCAATTCCCGTTCTACTCATTACCGCGGTATAGAAAAACCGTATCACCCCGTCGCCTTCCAGAGAAGGAGCGTGCTGAAGCGATTGAAGCTTAAAAAAACCTGAAAACAGGTCGATCACCTGCTGCCGACTGAAATGGTTCCATGCTGAACCGTTCCTGTCACTAAAACAGGTTAGCATATACTGACCGTTTGGCTTGAGAACACGATGTACTCCGCTGATGAATCGGCTGCGGTCTTCAACCTTGACATGGTGAAAACAACCAATGTCAAGGATAAAATCGAACATACCATCAGCGAAGGATAAATCCGCAAAACTCCCTCGTACAAAGCCAATAACGACTTTAGCTTTGACTGAATTGGCTTGCGCAATCTTTAGGGCAGTGGCTGAAATATCGATGCCTGCCACGCTAAAGCCGTGCTGGGCTAGATATACTGTGTTGGTGCCTGCACCGCAGCATAAGTCCAAGGCGTTCCCAACCTTAATGGAGCCTGTCTCGACTAAATTTACAAGTGTTGAACGAGGTTTGCCTAGCTCCCAGCCTAACTCGTTTAAGGGGTATTTTCGGTAATATTTATCCCATTTAGAATAAGCGCACATTAAAACCCAGCAGTAATAAATGATTATCAGAATATAATGTTTAACAATGTAGTCAATTCGAAACCTGTTTCTGTTATCAAGGGGTTAAGCGAAAAAGTGAAAAGCAACAACGCATTGATTAAATCCTAAGATTGGTGATTTAAAAATGAGCGATGAAGTTGATATGGCTACTATCCAATTAAACGGCGAAAAAATGAATTTTCTTTTGGGCAAAAAAGACTTTAAAACTGGCAGCCGAGGCTACCATGCACAAGGCAAAATGATGTCTGGCGGCAAAAACTACCAAGTAAACATCCTTGTAGTTGAAATAGGTTCTAAGCCTAAAGAAGAAAAGAAAAAGTAAGTTAGCCCAGTCTCAGCCAACTTTTCTCTATTTTGCCCAAGTTTAAGATATAATTGAAGCTTTTGTTACAGTAACAGTCTCTGTTGGTTGACTAAGTTCGCCTGTGTAACTGTTGGCGGTCACTGGAGTCTTGCCTATTGCATCAACAACGCTTTCACCTGAAATCACTATGCCAAACGCAGTGTAAACTTGATCAAACTTGGTACCCTCATAATCGATAACATTGTCGCCGTTGTCAACTAAGTTTATGAAGAATTGGCTTGTCGCCGAGTTCGGTTCGCTTGTTTTTGCCATGGCAATCGTGTAAGCTTTGTTTCGGTTGTTTGTGCCTACCTCGTCAGATATTGATGCAACTGTTCCGCTTACTGCGCCGCCTTGAATCATGAAACCATCAATTATCCGATGGAAAACTGTTCCGTCATATTTTCCTTCATTTACAAGCTTTATGAAATTTGCAGTTGTAATCGGCTTATCTTCATCATAGAGCTCAATAGTTATGTCTCCTTTACTGGTTTGCAGAAGAACTTTGGTACTACCGTTGGAAGCTGAAGGAGACGTGGTAGCGGTCGGTGTGGCAGTTGGCGTTGCTGTAGCTGTAGGTGTAGGTGTCGGCGTTGGTGTAGCTGAAGTACCAAATAAACTAAACAAAGGTGATTGCGTAAGCATAACAGATACCCCAATAACAATAACAACTAATGCAACTACACCTATTATAAGCCAACGTTTCTTACTTGAACCGTTACGTTTTGGCTGATACTGTGCTGGTTTTTTTCGGTTATATTTAGGAGCCATAGCTTATCTTGTTCAACAACACTTTATATAAAATTTTTTCCAAAACCAAGGCATCCCTGCAAGTCTTGCATTAACCAGTAATTTCGTCAAACCTTTCATAAATCTCCTCTAAACTGTTAACAGTAATATTTGGTTTTATCTTACTCTCCAAAAGGCCCTTTAACGAATTAAACTGTGAAGAAACAAAAACAGTCCTCAAACCAGCAGCCTTTGCCCCCTCGACGTCCTCAAGTGGGCTATCGCCAATGTAAACAGCTTCTGACGCTTTAACCTGCAGCTTGCCTAATGCATCGTTAAAGATGTGTTTGGAAGGTTTTCTCCAGCCGTTTGCGTCTGAAACAACTATAGCGTTAAAACAGTTTTCGATGCCCAGTTGGCGTAAGCTTCTGTAAACAACTGGGGCATGAGTAAAATTAGACACTAAACCGACCTTGCCATGCTGCATCGCTTTTTCAATAAGCTTTTTTGCGCCCTCTCGCAGATAAAGCGAATCAACATAATCTTGAAAGAAAACGTTCAATGCAGCCTTAACATTCAGATCATCTGGATTCACATTGTAGCCTATGTCTGTTAGCGCTTCAGCAACCCAAACTGCGTTGGTGACCTCGCGCAACTGCTCGTAACGTACAACTCGGTATTTCTCGTGAGCCCTAATGTACGCGTCTAAAAACCTGTCTTTCTCTACCTTAAAGCCCTCATCAACAAGCGCGTTGTAGAGCTTTAATCTTGAAGCGTCCATACTGTAGCTTTTACAGCTCACCAGCGTTCCGATGAAATCAAAAACGACAGCCTTAACTTTTGCCACAGCCATCATCTTTCAAAATGTTTCTTTCAACAACCTGACCAATTGCCCTGCCAATGCTTGAATTGAGCAGTTTAACTTCATCACCAATCGAGTCTTCAACTGCATCATCAAAGTCTATCTCCGCAAGATACCTAAGCCCCAACTTTTCTGTCTGAGCCTTAATGGTGGCATTTTTTGTTCTTTTCATGTTTTCCACTACACCGAGAACTGGCGCCTTTAACTCAATAAGCAAAGACACCTGTTTTTTCACGGTCTCAAAAGCCAAAAGCGACGATGTCGTGACAACCAAAAACTCAACTCTATTAATTAACCGTAGCAAATCTAAAATCACATCACCGATTCCAGGCGGCATGTCAATAACTAAAAAATCCAAACTGCCCCATTGAGTTACAGCAAGCAACTCGATTAAAGCGTTGGAAACGTCTTCTCCACGCAGAGGCGCAGGCTTGTCACCGGAATAGTAAATTAGAGACATATACTTGATGCCGTGCACGATTGGCGGAACAATCCCCTTTTCCTCTTGAGGCACAGTTTTTTCAGCGTTCAAAATAATGTGCGTTGAAGGGCTAGTGAAATCTAAATCGAACAAGCCCGCCCTGTAGCCTTTACGGGCTAAAGTCAAAGCCAGCGTGGTTGCAACAAGGCTTTTTCCGACACCGCCTTTACCGCTTGAAACTGCCACAATACGCTTAACCTTTGATAAACGCCGATTAATCACAGTGGTTCTTGGGTCAACCATTGATTATTTGACCCCTTTTATGTTATCCAGCCAAACTCCTCTGCCAGAAGTGATTTCAAAGTCTGGACTGCCGCATTTGGGACACTTGATGTAGGTGTGGGCTACTTCAGGCACAAAATGGATAGCCTCCACAGTTGCCTCATCCAGCGTGTTCTTCTTGAACTGCCAAGATGTGCCACAAACACGGCACTTTAGTGTCGTTTTCGCATTTAAAAAGCGGAACTTCGCGTGTTTGAAGCAGTCATTTTTTAGTTCTTTAATGGCAAACCGCAGGATTTCACGTTCCACCTGCTGAAGCTCGCCTATACGCACAGTGACCTCAGAGACTTCCTTTAGTTGTTCCTTTTCTGCAATTTGTGTTGCAGTTGCAAGTATTGCTTCAGCGAGCGCCCATTCATGCATAAACCAGCTTTAAGCGGAATGATTAATTTAAATATTGCATCAATTGACAAAGCAGACTCGACTGCGTGAGCGTAACAACTGTTAAATTTTTAAAACATCTATAATTTATACATGGATAAGCCAGTCCGTTTGGGCAAAGATTGGCTTTTGAGGAGATAGGTAAAATGAAGAATCTAAAATACCTATTAGGCTTTATAGTAATAGCTGTAGTTACGACCCTGATTTCTGTTTGGCTTGCAGCTAACGGCTTAACTTTTGTTTTCTCCATTGCTTCAATTGGTTTTCCCGAAAACCTGTGGCTTGTTCTCATCAACGGAATCCTTCTGGGGTTATTTCTTGTTTTCATAAAGTTCCGCCGTCGAGTTGCAAGGCTGCCTTCCAGCATTTACTTGGCATTCATCGTTGCATTGTACATTGAAATGTATGGTTTTCCTTTAACCATGTACTTAATCGCTAGCGCTTTTGGCTTTAACAACGCAGCCACCTTATGGTACCTTATATCGCCGTTCACAGGCTACGACCTGTTCGTTTCCATATTTCTAGGCGTCATACTACCCATATCAAACGTAATCATCCTGTCAAGCATATTCTTGATAGTTTTTGGCTGGAGAAAAATTTTCAAAGCAAAAGGGCAACTGGTAACTGACGGCATCTACCGCCATGTTCGACACCCACAATACCTCGGTTTCATCCTGCTAACTTTTGGCATCGATTTTCTGTGGGTAACCTTCTCAACGCTTATTCTCTGGCCTATCTTGGTGTTTCTATACTATCGGCTAGCTAAGGAAGAAGAGAATATTATGGAGGAAAAATTCGGTGACCAATACCGACAGTACGCAAAGGAAGTTCCGAGGCTTTTTCCAAACCTTAAAAAGTTGATTTCTGAACTGAAAGAGTAACACACTACTTCAGGGTAACAGGGCTTTTTTAGAGGTTTGGCGTCTTCAGTCAGGTTCATAAGCAACCTTGCTACTATTGTAAAGGTTTAATTTACAAAACAGCATAAAAGGGATTACTGTGGAGCCATTAACCAAACGTTCAATTCAACTACTAAAAACCCTGTATGAAAAAGGAAAATCAACCAGCACGTACACGCTGCGAATTAAACAAGACGAGTTATCCAACCAGTTAGGCATTAGCCGTCAAGCCCTGAACGTGCATTTGCGCAAACTGAAAAACCGTGGTTACATACGCACAGGCAGAGGCTTCATTGACGTAACCGACAAAGGCTTAAACGCACTTGGCGTATCAACCACTCCAGCCTTCATTTTTCTCAAGGTTTCACCGATTAAACGTATTCAAGTTTACGAGCAACTTCACAAACTTGCTGTTTCACGTGCCTTCCGCATAGCAGGAGAAATTGACGCATTAATCATTGTGGAAAGAGAGAACCTTGATGAAATCCTAAAGAAACTGTACACCATCGACGGCATTGAAGACACACGCTCTTATGTCACAATTGAAATTATCAAATAGGGCAAACATTGAAACTATACGAGTATGAAGCAAAACAAGAATTCGCTAAACACAAAATCCCAGTTCCCAACAGCTATATAGCTTCAACCCCAGAGCAGGCAAAACAAGCAGCCTCCAGATTGCATGCGCCCTTTGTCGTTAAAGCTCAAGTTTTAGTCGGTGGAAGAGGCAAAGCAGGCGGAATTCAAACCGCAGTTACGACTCAGCAGGTTGAGGATGTTGCAGGCAAGCTTTTGAGTATGCAAATTCGTGGTTTGCCTGTGCGTCAGGTGCTTGTGGAAGAAAAAGTGTCGATTCAAAGAGAGTTGTACTTGGCGGTGACTGTTGACCGTTCAAACCGAGAGTACGTCGTGCTATCTTCTGCTGCTGGAGGAGTAAACGTTGAAACAACCGCAGAAGAGATGCCCACAGCAATAACTAAAACGCCAATTAACGCGAAAACTGGCTTACGGCAACATCACGCCGTGGACATAGCAAGACAGCTTGGGTACAGTGGAAACCAACTCTTGGATTTAGCAAACGTTATTTTGAGGCTCTACAACACCGTTATAGATAACGACGCTGAACTAGCCGAAGTAAACCCGCTTGCCCAAACCGTCGAAGGCAAATTTGTAGCGTTAGACGCACGATTAACCCTTGATGACAACGCCCTGTTTAGGCATCCTGAACGAGCAAGAAAAGAGCCTCAAACACTGTCACCTCAAGAAGAAACCGCTTTAAAACACAATTTAGCCTACGTTAAGCTTGACGGCGACATCGGTGTTATCGGTAACGGAGCAGGACTAGTGATGGCAACGCTTGACCTTCTCAAGCTGTCTGGCGGAAAACCAGCAAATTTTCTTGACCTAGGTGGTGGAGCATCCGTTGAGCAGATTAACGCTGCAGTAAAACTGGTTCTGTCGGATTCACAGGTTAAAGCTGTTTTAGTTAATGTGTTAGGCGGCATTACACGTTGTGATGAAGTAGCCAAAGGCATACTGCAAGCAATAAGCGCAAGTGGCTCTGGCAAACCGTTAATTGTAAGGTTGATTGGCACAAACCAGCAAGAAGGACAAAGAATCCTTCAAAACGCTGGAATTCAAGTTTTCGATAGCATGGAAGAAGCGGCAAACCAAGCCGTCAAAGCCGCAAAGACAGGGGAATCTTGAATGGGGATTTTAATTGGCAAAAACACCAAAGCCATCGTGCAGGGAATCACTGGCAAACAGGGCAGCTACCACACACTTCAAATGATAGATTGCGGCACAAAAATTGTGGCGGGGGTAGTTCCAGGCAAAGGCGGCTTAGACTTGCACGGAGTCCCTGTTTATGATACCGTCAAAGAAGCGGTTACGTCGTTTTCGCCTGACGCCTCGATTGTTTTTGTGCCTGCATCTGCAGCTTTAGACGCAGTTTTGGAAGCCATCGAGTATGGCATCAAAACAATCGTTGTTATTACTGAGCACCTGCCCATAAAAGACGCAATAACCATGATGGCAATAGCTAAAGAAGCGAACGTAACCATTGTTGGTCCAAACACGCCTGGAATCATAACCCCCGGCGAATGTAAGCTTGGAATAATGCCTTCAGAAGTTTTCTCTGTTGGAAACGTCGGTGTTGCTTCAAGAAGTGGCACTTTAACATATGAAGTAGCTGCTGGCTTGTCACGGTCTGGCTTGGGACAGTCCACGTGTGTTGGTGTTGGCGGCGACCCAATAGTAGGGTTAGATTTTATTGAAGTTTTGAAGCTTTTCAGGGATGACTCAAAGACTAAGGCGGTGGCTTTAATCGGTGAAATAGGCGGTGCCATGGAAGAACAAGCTGCCCAATACATTGCTGAATCGCATTACCCCAAGCCAGTGGTTGCCTACATTGCCGGTGTTTCTGCTCCGCCTGAAAAAAGGATGGGTCATGCAGGTGCAATAATCATGGGTAAACATGGAACCGCGCAAAGCAAAATCGAAGCTTTCCAAAAAGTCAGCGTCAAAGTAGCCAGAAAACCCAGCGAAGTCACAGGACTGCTTGCTAAAGCCTTACAATTTTGATTGGATAGACAAAAGGTATATTTGACAGTTAACCATCAAAGACTTAGCCAAAATCGGAAGGTTAACATTAAAATGCCGATATTAGATCCAGTTAAGAAAACAATCGCTCAACAGCGTAGGTTGTACATGAAAATCTGCCGTGACTGCGGTGCACGTAACGCTAAGACAGCGCTGAAATGCCGTAAATGCAAAGGTAAGAATCTGCGCTGGAAGAAACGAGAAATAGTGAAGTAAACTAGCCTTTTACTTTTATTTTGTCATATTTTCGTTAAAATCTAGACAAAGCGCCGTTCCATCAACCGTGGGCTTTCTAGTTGATATTGAATATAGCAGTATTGGCTGTTGTTGCTTTTTTTAGTTTAACCTCGATAAATTGAGCTTCTGAATAAAAATCAGGTTTAATTTTGGTTAAAAAACTATGGACGATTGAGAAAAGGGCTGGGATTAGAATTAAAAAAGAGATATAAATGATTAAAGCAGAACTTAGCTCTAAGGAGATAAGGATGAGAGTAGGTCTTTTAGGATTCGGCAGAGCTGGTAAAGCTGTTGCTACAGTACTATTGCAAAGTGAAGAAACATATTTATGCTGGGTTTTGAGGAAATCCAAAGTTCTGCAACACAGATCTGTGTCAGAATTTCTGGGCATTAAACATGACGATCATGGTCAAGGAGTTATTTTTCCCAAAGATGAGTGGACGCCAGAGCAGCTTTTAGATAAGTACCCAGTAGACGTTATTATTGACTTTTCTTCTCCTGAAGCCGTATGGTCATACGGAGAGGAGGCGGCTAAAAGAGAAATAGCTATTGTAACGGCAATATCATCTTATCCTAATGAAACAATTACTTTTCTAAAAAAGCTCTCCCGTAAAACAAGAGTGCTTTGGTCTCCAAACATTACCATAGGCATTAATTTTTTGATGTTGGCAGCTAAAATTCTCAAAGCTATCGCCCCTTACACAGATGTAGAAATAATTGAGGAACATTTTAAAAACAAAAAAGGTGTTTCAGGCACTGCAATAAAAATATCCGAGGCATTGTCCTTGGCAAATACAGATATTAAATCAGTAAGGGCAGGCGGAATTGTCGGTCGCCACGAGATTATTTTCGGTTTTCCATACCAAACCGTACGGTTAATTCATGAATCCATCCAAAGAGAGGCGTTTGGTGATGGAGCTATGTTTGCAGCTATGAATCTTATCGATAGAAAAAAGGGCTTTTATTCTATGGAAAACTTGCTGATACCATATTTTAACCTGAAATAATCAGGCGTTTTCTTCTTTGTATTAATGCTCAATCGGCTTAATCTTGTTTGCATAATAGTTGTCTGTAAGGTTCTTCAGTTTTTCCATTCCCTTTTTCTTTTTTCTTCCGTAAATGTCTATACCAAGCATAACTATGTAAGGCAATGAAAGGTAAATAACCGCGAAAATTGGGTTATTAAAAATTTGAGCAAAAGGAGCCGAATATAACGCTGAAGGGTCTATTGCATCTAAGATTACGAAAGCTGATAAAGTAATCGCTAGGCATACTAGGAATTGAGCTAGAACGCTTCTTTCCTTCCCTAAAATGATTGATGGGATGATGGATGATAAAACGAAAACCCAAGCGAAAGCATAGATGAAAACAATCATGTCTATTCTAGAGTTTAGCCAAGCACTTAAAACCGGAAAATATGTGCAGAGCAAAGTCACGACTGTCGTTACAGCGGTCTGAGTGAAAAGTTGATAGCCCACCATTAAAGTCCATGCTACTGACAAGTAAGCTGGAGTTAGTAACATCGCTTTAACCGTTTAAGCCACCTGCAATTAAGTGCTAAAATTCGAAATTTAAGACTTGTTTATTGCAAATATGAATTCAAAGCGGAACACCGTAAATACAAGGATATACTAAAATGGCGTGTATGGGTGTTGCGAACGTCTGATTTAGCCCCAAATTGTCCCTGCCCAAAAAAGGATTGCCCACGCCACAGCAACTGTAGTGAATGCGTCAAATACCATAAGGCAAAAGATGAAATACCATACTGTGCAAGGTGACCACTATGGTCAAGCTCTCCGATAGTGAAGCGTTAAAGAAAAGAGAAAAAATCCAGAGGCATTTCTGGAACATCGTGGGCTCTGTTGAGCACATTAACATTCCTAAACTGGAAGACGCCGTCCGCAAAGAATTCCGAACGCAGGAGGACAGGTTCATTCAAAAGCAGATTAATTTGATGCAGACAGAGGGCAGAATACGCGTTGAAAACAGAGTTAAAGTCTGGATAAAACAGCCAGAAACAAATAAAACGTTGGGCACCACTAAACATTAAAAGTGGCTACTTTCTGTTTTTCCTAAAAAGCAAAAGTCCCAACATCAACAGCACTATGCCGATTGGCAGGAGCACGTATGGCAGCCAGCCGTATATGGGTATTCTTGAGCCAAGCTGAATCTGTGCATCAACGCCGCTTGAGCCATCCGCGTTCATGATTACGAGCATGCCCATTTTGTCGCCTTCACTATTAGGAGCACAATATAGCGTGGTTGAATCTGACGTTGTAACTGTATTTAGGTAGAGTGACTCTTGAGGAGGGGGTAATGCTGGGCTGTTCTGGTTAATTATATGGGTTGATGAAATGTTTATCGCTGCATAATATGCACGGGCAGTGTAGCCCCAGCCTGATTCAGGAGTTTCATACTGGTAGTTTCCTGTGTACGCGTTAACTGTGCTTGCTGCACCCCAACCAGCAAAAATCAGTTGATTAGCATCAGTTGAAGTGACTATCCATTTTAGTCGTGCTTCGCTTACGGGGGACCCGACCCACAAAATGAAAGCGGTTGCTGAAGTCTTCACCGTGTAGGTTTCGCTTAAGGCGTAGCCTTCAGAATCGTTTGTGCTGTTAAGATACATAAAAGCAGCGCCCGCCACTATGGCAGCAACGCCTAGCACAATAATTAAAACGCTTGAGATAATGGTTAGTATCTTTTTATTTGATTTAGCAACC
>CAYMLF010000028.1:0-16589 GCA_964391275.1 uncultured Candidatus Bathyarchaeia archaeon | reverse complement strand
AATCGAGTTTTCGTCATTTTATTTACGCTTCCTGAATAGTTTTACAGTTGCCATTTCGCAGACGTATTCAAACCCTGCCTCGATAAGGTCAGTTGCTTCTTTAACGTTGTTTGCGGCTTTGCAGATGAAGTCTTCGTTTTCGAAAGTTACAAGCTGAGTGTAGATTAGCGTGTTCTTGATGTTCTTGTGACCGAGTAGTCGCATGACGTAGAGAATGTCTTTTGTCCTGTGGTATTCCATCGTTGCTTTCCAGTGGCGGAACGTGTGAAATGTGATTTGGTTAATTCTTGGGTTTTGCAGTTTTTTAGCTGTTCGTTTTCTTTGACGTACATAGTTGGTTCGGTATCCTCGCAGGTCGTAGGTTCCAAAGATTTTAGCCGATTTCTTGGGTAGAAGGTTTATCATCGCTAGCAATTTGTTTGAAACTTTGAACATTCGGGCGTGACTGCCTTTTTCGGGTGTTACGCTTAGTGTTGAGTTGACGAAGTCTACATCAGTCCATTTTAGGTTCCATGCTTCTCCGACGCGCATTCCTGTTTCTTTTAGGGTTTGTAGTAGTGCTGCTGTTTTTTCTCCGCATCCGGCTATGAGTTGGTCGATTTCTTGCTCCATGGGTATGAAAGGTATTTTTTCGATTCTGTGGTATTTTGGTGGATCCCATTTTCCGCCGAGCATGCCGAGAAAGTTGCTGTAGGTTTCGCAGACGTATTCTTTTCTGCCTGGACTCCAGTCTTGTTTTGTTAGGACTTCTTTGATTGTTTCTGGGTCGAAGAGGCAAGCTCCGAGTTTTACTAGACGTTTTAGGATTTTGACTCTGCAGTATATTGTTGATTTTGCGTAGCCTTGTTTTAGCATCCAGAATTCGTATTCGACGATTTTTCCGTTAGCTGTAGATGTATCGCTTCCCCGCAGAACACTTATTTTTTGTTCTGCTGCCAAGTTTTTCGTCTCCGTGACGCATATTTGGGCGCTAGGTACTATGCCGTCTGGAGTTTTTAATGACTGCGTTTCAACTGTATCAAGAGTTTCAACAGCTTGTTTGAGTTTCTGCAGGTCGTTTCTGTCGTCGAATCGGTGGCCACAGTCGCGGCAAAGCCATCTTTGGACTTTTACGTCATAAATTGTATATCGGTTGCCGTCTCTCCAGAGGTTTTTGGAGTTGCATTGTGGGCAGGTTGGGTTTAGGGGGCTGTTGCCGGCAGAGCCGTCTGCTTGCTCTGACTTACAGGATTTGGAACCGGCTTTAGTGCCAAATGTACCGTCTGGAGAAGGTTTGTTTGGTGTAAGATCAGCCATTCCCTCCCCACCTCCCACTTTAGTTTGTACTTACGATTTTGTGATTGCCAAAAAAGAGGATTGGTTTGCCTTTGACGTCCTGCAGATAGGTCACTGGGAACATTTTTTGGAAGATGTCAAGGGCTGCCTGGTTCTCAAAGACCGGGACAGCGTACTGCGGTGCCTTATCTAGGTGTTCTTGGCAGAAAGGAGCGGCTAGCCGTGTTCTTCCGCTCTCGTAAAAGACATAGCCGCTAAGACCAGCAGTTGGGTTTCCGCAGACTATGCAACGTTTGCGATTCAGCCTTCTCCTCAAGGTGCTTTGCTCCGTTTACTTGAAGAATTGGTCGTCTCGCATGTTTTCGCTGATTTGTATGTAGCGGCGCTTCTTGCAGAAATCCAAAATTTTGGTTAGCAACGGGTCATTGCCTGTTGCGAACTCTTTTTTGAAGCCGATCCGTCCGGTTTGAACTCTTATCTCAATGATTCCATCGTTGCTAAGAAGCTGGTAAAACCCCAGCTTTTCTCCAGCGTATTCTTCGAGGACCTCCCAGTCCTCAATGATATTTACCAATTTGTTGTCACCTTCCATGTCTTGCAGGCTAGGCATAAAAACTATCTATCGCCGAAAAGCCATGATGGCTTTGTGAGGGGTCTCAAAGCCAATATTTCTTTAAAAGACATATCAGCTATGGAACGGCTTCATTAAACTTGCGTAGTTCCTCATAGCTGGCAGTTAAGACAAACTCTTTGACGATGTCAAGTTTTAAGACCGCAATTCCTCGAGGGTTTATAATGTAGAGTTCGGATGGCCAGCCTGGCTTTGTTGGTCTCTTCCCAACTATACTTATCAAGTCTTGTTCATACAGCGCATCCATGCGTCTGTAAACAGTGTTTATGTCGGTATGCTTGAATTCTATAACATGCCTTACCTCAAGTGCCATGTCGTATTTTGTCAAGGGCTGTTTTTTGGAGCGCAGAATCATAAGTATGAGGCGGTTTAGAGGCTCCGCTTTGCCACTGAACACTTTAAGCGGTATAGTTTTGCTCTTCTTCTGCGCCAAAGTTTACTATTCCCCTCTCAAGCTTTGGAGCAGATAGAAGGCTTCGGAACTAGGCTATCACATTAACCCATAGTTTTGAGAGCGTTTTGTCTGAGGCAAAATCTTTCTTTCCCCAAAAACGTCTGGGGCAAAAATATGTACAAGCGCTTATGTGGTATAAATTGCTAGGTTTTTAGCAAAAATAGCGGGTTACCGATAGTTTAAAGCGAGAAGATGCCGAGGTTTGCTGAGGGTGTTTTTTGGGGCAAGAAAATTTTTTCCCGTGCTTTTTAAATAGACCTAAATTCAGTTTGGATATTTGCGGGGGCGCTTGCAAGGTGTGGGTTCATTTTTAAGGGAAGCCTTGGCGGATTCAAACTTTTTGAAGAGGCGCTTTAGCTCTTTCTTTTCCTCTGTTGAATAGAAGAGATCAACGATTTCGTCCCTGCCCTTCTCCGTTAAATGTACTATAACCTCAGATGCATCTTTAGGGTCATTTTCAAGCCTATATGAACCGCCCTCTTGTAGTTCCTTAACAAAAGCAGAGCGGTCCACCTTAGAGAAATCAATGTCCTCAAACAGTGATGATAGTCTAATCCCCGTCCAGCATGCAAGTGTCCACTTGACAGCGTCTTGGTAGATTTTAGGTTTCTTTTCAAGAAGCTCCAGCAGTTGTTCTTTAGCACTCTTGGCTTGGTCTGTGTTATTTGTTGCCATTTTGGGTTGCCTCGCTTTTTCGTCGGGTGAGCGTCAAGTGCATCGTCTCGCCGATTATGGAGATTTTTTCCTCCAAAGGCTTCTCTAAAAACTCCAATATCAATTTATTGTATCTTGCGCTTACAGGCACCAAATACTTAGGATAAGCATAAGGATATCTTCTCTTGTATTTTCTGCGAATTATTTTAGTGTAGATTTTGACAATAGATGGTGCTTCTAAGTCATCAAGCCTATTGAGAATGCTGCCATCCATAATTCGCTAGGCTCCCACTCAAACAAGCTGAATTCTGCATCATAGCTGATCCCTTGGGGCACACTCATTAGCTCCAGATTGTATATAAAACCAAATGATGCAACGACACTGCAGGACAGTAGAGGGTTGAGTGAAAGTGAATGGTTACGCCTGAATTATTTTACATTCCGAATAACGAGCTTATCCGCTCTATTGATGCGTGACTTTGCTGAAGCAATAATGCAAACTTGCAAGCCGATGTTGTGAGTTTTCCGCACCCTTTCTATAAAGTTGGCTGTTTGAGGTTAAATAAGATGTTCCGAGCGATAGCTTACGGAAAAGACCACTTTAGTCTTGAATTCCTCAAAGGATAAAGCGGCACTCGCGTAGGCTTGTGACTTTCCAATCCCTTTGGGTTTAGAGCCGGGTGTATCTGCACATTTGCATATTCTGCCAAACTCTATAGTGCTTTTGAGTTGAGAATAAAGGCGCTTTTTAACAAAAAAAGAGGTTAGGGTTTGATATGTTGATTGAGTGCCGTTTCTGTTGTAAACTGTATTGTATAGTTCATTAGTGATGATTGGAAGACGGCGGTTTGTTGCATGTTGGATTGGATTTGGCGCAGGGTGCCGTATTCTAGGTAGACTTGGTAGTTCATCTCGCAGTTCATGCTTATGTCTGTTAGGGCGTAGGGGCTTGAAGTAGCTGCTGGGGGCGTGTTGACGGTGATTTTTATGTTGTTGCTTGTCATGTCTATTTTGAAAACTTTGTAGGTGCCTGCTGGCGTGGTTAATTCCTCAATGTTGCCAAATGTTACTGTTAAGTCGCCAGTTACGTCCATGCCCAGAAGGTCAAATGAGGGATATGGGACTGTGATGCTGTCGCCTACTTTAACTTCGGGCTTGTTTAGCAGTTGAACAAGAAAAGAATTACCCGTTGAACCTATATCTGGCAGTGCTTGGGTTGTGCCTCCTAGGTTCATAATATAAGTGGAGTAACCTGTTTTGTTCATTTTCTCAATCATCGAGATACTAATTGGTTTATTGTTTAGGGGTGGAGTGTTTAGGTTCATGGTGGTGGTTCGGTTTAGGGTGTAGTATTCGCCGTCAAAATCAACCACTTCTACAGTCTCCGTGGCATCTACGCTAGTGCTGGTAGGCGTTTGTCCCATTATTGCTGAGAGAGATGGATTTTCGAATGCCATAGTTATTTTAGAGTCGTAGATCATTTTTTCGCCGACCTCGTAGTCTGCGTTTAGGGGTATGGCGGCTGCTCCGTGGGGAACCAAAAGGGCAACAGCAATTATCACGACAACTATTACGGCTATGGCGGCGTAGAGTTTTTTGCCAAACCGTTTAAAGCCACTAGAATTTAATGCAGGTTGGTCTGGAGAATTGGGAGTTGTAACGGTGTTAACCTTGTTAAGCATACTTATCTCCAAGGATTACTTTTGTAGCTTTTGGTATTTAAGTTGTTTTGACTAAAAACTTAGTCTTAAAAGCTGCTACTATATCAGGGCTCATTTGCATGTTTAAGAAACATATTATCTTACAAGCTTTCCTACCCGTAGATATATTCTCCATTATGTGCGCCTTTCCTATTTCCTTTTTAAAATGAACAATACTATTACTATTGCAGTAACTATTGCTATTATTATCACGAGTAAGATATCTGTTGGAAAAGCAGTCTTGCTATCTGCCTCACCTATTGTATCTGGCTCACTTTTTTCTGCACTATCGCTGACTATGAAGATATCACCGTCAGACTCAAAAGCTATTTTGTCTCCGCTATCGCTAATAGAGGGGTACTTGTCGTTTGCGTTGTTGCTGGTTAGTTGGGTTAATCCTGAACCGTCCGAGTTAACTACGAAAAGTTCAGTGTAACTATCAAAACCTTGCTGAAACGCCACTTTTGTGCCGTCACCACTAATACAAGGATACGTATCGCTTATGTTATTGCTGGTTAGCTGGGTTAGTCCTGAACCGCCACTATTGATAACGAAAACCTCAGTGTTGTTTTCATCCAGCATAGAAGAACTGTGCCTAAACGCAACTTTGCTACCATCCCTGCTAATAGAGGGCGAGGCGCTATTGGCATAATCTGAATTGCTTGTTAACTGCATCAACCCAGTTCCATCAGAATTAACAACGGAAATGTTAGCCAGTCTAGTAATGCCTTCTTGAAATGCAATTTTGCTACCATCATGACTTACAGAAGGATTGTATATAACAGGACGATAATCGCCTTTGCGTTCAGTTAGCTGCTTTAGTCCTGTGCCGTCGGAGTTAATCACAAAAAGATGAATGTTTGTATCTACTGTGCGGGTGAATGCAATTTTGCTGCCATCGCCGCTAATAGCTAACTGGGCATCATCATAAGAGCCATCAGTTAACTGTTTAAAGCCTGACCCATCACTATTAATCACACAAATCTGACGCTTGCCAAAATCACCATGCCTAAACGCCACTTTACTTCCATCCTCGCTTATGGAGGGAGCTCTATCATCCACGGAGTTATCGGTTAATTGGGTTAAACCTGTACCGTCGGAGTTAACCACATAAATTTCCCAGTCCTCGCCATCGTTGCGTGCAAATGCCACCTTTTCACCGTTGCCACTTATACATGCGTCAGCTTCGGTTTGTGGGCTATTGGTTAGGTTTAGGGGTGCACTCCAAGAGGTAGCTTGAACAGTTGATACAAGGACTAACGTGATTGCCAACATAAGCGCTAATATAACTTTGTAACTTTTTCTATGCCTTAAAACTGGCATCGTAGATGGGTTTGGATTAATGGAATGTCTATTTTGAGAATAAACTGTCTTGCTAAACATTAGTCTTACCCCTAACCTTGTTTTATAGTCATCAAATTTAAATTCTTTGGAAAAAAAATTTAGTCAAGCTTAAACGCTTATACTGCTTTTTAGTCTCAGTGCTCAACATTTTTACTTTCTAAATTTCTTATTACTTGTTGATAAAATACGGGAACAGAAGTGATAACCACGACTATGGTGACAAATACAGCAATACCAGCGATAAAAGATGAACTTCCAATGTTTAGTATGAATAGTATCACAGGCATAAACCATATAGCGACTAAATTAAAAAGAACATAAAATAGCAAAGCTTTGCGGGTTCCCCATCGAGATGCAATCTTGAACCATCCACCCCAGCTAAATACCTCGCCAATCCTGAATGGTCTAGACAAATCCGTCTCCTTATGCTGGGTAACTGCCTCTCGAGACGCAGTTTTCATAGATTTCGAGAAATTGGCAAAACCGATTATAGCTCCAGCTATAAAGAAACCAATCCCTAAAACAACTTGATTGAAATACAACAAAACCATAAATGAAGACAGTAACACACATACTACACCATTTATGCAATAAGCCCTCTCCTTAAGCTTTGCACCTCGAATAATACCAATAGCGCCTAATGCTAAGAAAACGGCTGCCCCGAATAACAAAAAAGTGACTGGGATGCTCATTTAAATGTCTCTTAATAATCAAATATTAAACCCATTCTTTTTAAAACTTTTCTAAACAGCCCCTCTATGCAATCATAGCCCTGCTCGCATTGATAACCGCCTTAGCAACAATCATCGTTGTAATGAAAGAAAAACAGAAAACACTGCTGTAAACCTAATATCTTCTGCGCTTGTGTGTTCCCACTTTTGCCAACCAATAAATAGCTAAAAGTAACATTATATCCTGAGCGGGCAAGGTAGCTGTGGATAAAAATAGACGAAACCAACTTTGCTTCATAATCGTCGGTTTATTCTTATTGCCTTTAGGTATCTATCTTTTAACTTTACGTGTGGAGGGTATCATTTCTACGACTGCTGCTCTTGCTGGCACAGTCTTTTTAATTTCCGGTATTAGGTACAAAGAAAGGCTCAAAAGAAGGGTGTTACAAGGGGAGGAACGAGCGGCATATGCCCGTTCTAACTACTTTATAACTACGATGTCAGGCGGTGTTATTCTTTTTGCGGGCTTAGGCGGCGGATACCTTGCAACTATTATGGAGGCTAAGTCGGTGGTACCATGGTTTTTGATTATAGCATTCGTCGGCGGGCTTCTCATTGTGGTTGGAAGGTTTCTTAAGAAGGATACCTATGAAACATAAACAACTTGCCTGAATTTTAGAAGGCATCGAAAAATAGCCAAAACTGGGTTTTTTAAGTCCACATAACTTTTGGAGTCGCCGCCGTCATAATTGTAGTTCTGGTGGTTACTATTGCCCTTTTCCTCTATATGCGACACCGAAAAACAAGGTTAATTCTTTGACCAGAAGAGGTAAACTTTTGTCTGAAGTAGCATGCCGACTATTTTTATCAGTTTGCCGATTTTCTCATAGTTAGCGTTTCTTAATGCTGACGTGTATTCGGAGGTTTTCCCGAAGTCGTCAAGTAACTGACGAAGCCACCTGACACAGGACCGAGGACAAAACAAATGGCGAGCCACCATGCAAAGGGTAAGACAAAAGTAATTCCAGCAGCTTGTAACAGTATTTCAAAGACATATAACAGCAAAGTACCTCCAATTAAGAAAAAAGCTAAGCCTAACAAGGCACCGAATATTATAGTTCCTATTTGGTGTCCAAGCTTTTGCCGTTTGGGTGACCATTGGCCTCTTATTTTGCGAATTTTATTCGAGACCATAAAAATAATCGCGGTTGTTAGAGTTATGAATAAGCTTATAGCAAATCTGGTAAAATCTATGATTCCCTGAATGTAGAGGACGAAAAAGCCTGTAACGAAAATAGTTGCCAATACAGCAGCGGAAATCAATAACCATCTTGGCAATTCTACCCCATTTTGTGCTCCATGATTGTTCTCTGGGGACTCCAATAATAATCGTGAAGCAAGGACTCCTTTTTCCGTTAATATATACTTGCCGTCATCGCTTTTTGTAATCAAATCACCAAGAATTTTTAGATGGTAATTCAGCTTTCCAGTGTTAGCTATTTCCGTTGCTTTTTGTAACTCCACATAGCTTATACTCCCACGTTCGCTCAAAAGCAGTATTATTCTACTTCTTGTCTCATCCTTCAGAATCTTGTGCAAGTAAACAAACACTGATTTCATAGAGGGACATTGGGTGAAGGTTGGATTTTAGACTTTTTGACTAAATTTTTTATCAATAAGTCTAAAATAGGAAATAAGCTTAGAAGAATTTGAGGTAACTCACATGTCAGACAAATACAATACCGTTGATAATTCTAATTCGTCAGAGAAGCCAACGCCAAACTCTGCGGGTTTTAGACGATTTGGCAAAAAACTCTACGCCGCCATAGCTGTAGTGGCTGTCGTGATAATTGCGGTTGCCCTTTTTGTTCCTCAAGGCGTAGCCGCCATACCCCTAAACGTTGATTATGTCGTCGGCGAAAAAATGATTTACGACTCTACAGTTACTGCAAGTTTGCAAGTGCATAATTCGACGACACAACCATCGATGGTGGGGCAGTTAACTAATGTTACAAGTAAGTCAACGCAAAGCATAGAAGTGACTGATTTTGACGGCGAATACTACACCCTAAACCGGACTACTGCTGTGACATTTAATGATAAACCCTATAGCTACTCGATGATTGAAAAAATGCACAAAACTGGCTACTCAACCTACGTCCTGAATTTGGGAAACACTACACAAGAGGTTCCCACCACAAGCGTTACAAGTAGCTCTTTTCTTGCCCAATTGCTAAACAAGCCCGAAGTCAAAGTAGGCGACACTATCCACGTATCATATCCAGGCATCAGTCAAAACATGCAAATGACAGGTGACTTAACCGTAACCTTTGGCGGCATTGAAGACTTAACAACGCCGGCAGGCACCTACAGAGTTTTCAAAATAGACATAGCAAGCAATGACTTAAGCATGACCTATAAAGCGCCAGCAGGCAACCCAAACATCAACATACCAACCGAGATTAAGATAGACTATGACATGAACTACCAGATATACTTAGAATACGGCACCCTGCGAGAAATCAAATCCACCATACAACAAACCGCTTTATGCCAATCATCAATAATGACCTACACCGGACAAACCACAATGGAAATGACCCTCAACCAACACATAAAACCATAAACTTCCTCACTTATTTTTCCAAAACAAGTAAACCTTAGTTTGAAGTAGCATTCCAACAAGTTTTATCAGTCTGGTTATTTTCTCATAGGTGGCGTTTCTTATAGCTAACGTGTAGTCGGAGGTTTTTCCGAAGGGTTGGTGGCGGCTGACTGCGAACTCTTTTTTGAATCTCGGATGATTGTTTTTGGCGAAGGTTTCTTTGATTGCACTTATTTGTTGTGGAGTTAGGCTCTCAAGTTTTTCTCTAACATAGCGTTCACTGCCTAAAAGCTGCAGGTTAAAACCTAACTGTAAGAGTGTTTTTGAAATAGCTGAAACGCTTTCTACCGTTTGTTGTTGTGCTATCTTTTGCATGCCTGCTTTCTCTGCGAAGGGTGAATACTTTGCCATAACAGCAATCAACTCAACGTAAGGCGTTCCCACTAAAGGCAGTGTTTCACTAATCAGTTTGGCACCCAAACCGATAGTTCGATATTTTGGATGGATTACCACTCGGTTGATGATGCTTAGTTTTTTGTTCAGTTCTTGGATTGGCATTCTCGGAAGGACAAGACGGCGGCCATAGCAGGCTGGCGGCGGGTAACTGTAAACGATAACACCGCAGAGCTCATCTTTCCTTACTAGCCGATAGATTTTTCGGGGAACAGCAACTTTATGACCTCGATAAACTGCAAGCTCTACAGGAGTGTAAACGTTAAAATTGCGAGACATGCCTGCTGCCATTGCAACCCCGCCTATTCGCAGTGGTTTACTCTGAGTCGATTCTATGACTCTAAAGGGCAAAAGCGAAGCTACATGCTCCCTGACACGCTTACAATCCTTACAGCCAACGCCATCCTGAGACATAGCACAATCGCAAAACATACCGAAACTATACATTAATGGCTTGAGAGCCTAAACAGGATAATATCAAGAAAGCGATAATGTAAAAAACAGCCAATTTAACAAGGATGCAACCCAAACAAACCGATAAGTTTACTCTTTATTCCTTACGCTTTTCATAACTTTAACCGCGAACCCAGCACATACGTTGAGAAGCGATAACCAAAAGAGGGCACCATAGAAGGTTGAGTAGTCAATATCAATCGTATCCGTTCCATGGAGAAGGCTGATAGATAATTCTCTGGGGAAAATCAAAAATGAAAGTAGCATAAAAGCGCCGATTAGCATTAAAAGATAGCCAAACCCCAACTTTCTAAGCGCTTTTAATTGTGGATAAAAAATTATAGCGATGCCTGACGCGGCAGCAATGTAACCTATCGGGAGCATGAAACCCCAAACAACCCCTGAAACGTAAGGCTCAGCCATCGTGTTGTAAATGCCGAAGGGAACGAATAATATAGCAACAAGCAGCACACCGTAAGCTACACGAAGAAACCTGAGCACTGAGATGCACCAACCAAAATAAACTATGCCACTTGAAGATTTATCATTTTCTTAGTTAGCAGATTTAGAAGTTTCTTGATCTACAGAGGGTAGGTACACCACATGGCTGGAAAAGGTCATTGCTTCAAGCTATCGGTTTTTTTATATTTTCTAAGAAGCAATAAGGTAAATGTTATAGCCTTGAAGCACAAAGGGGTGTACGGTAGCAATGCAAAGAAGCACTCTGTTGAAAATATCGGGAATTCTGATGCTTATTGCTTCGATAATATCACTTGTCTTAGGGATATTACTACTGGATTCCTATTTTTCCTATAAGTCGTCCAAATATATTCCTTATGAGTTATTAACGGTAGGGTCTTTGAATCTAACTGCATTTCCTCTAGGGTTGATTTCAGGAGTGCTCCTACTTAGTCGAAAGTATGCAAATGTAGGGGCAATTATAACTATTGCTGTACTTGTTATTGGACTTGCAATACCATTGATACGCATAAACAGGGGATATGTTTGGGAGTCTGGGTTGTTGTTTGGTTTGCCAATGATTGTATTCCCTGCTATAGCTTTGGCTCTTGCGTTATTAGGGCAAAGAAAATACAACCAACCAACAACTAAATCTGTAGATACTTTAGTCAATGCTTCTGAACCTAAAAATAGATAGAGGGTGGGGTAGTCTAGTCGTGGGAAAATGTCAATGCTTCAGATTAGCAGTTTTTCGTTGCCTTCTATAAAGCAAGAAAGATAGGATAACAAAGGATAATACACCTGAGGCAGCAACTAAAAGTTGAATTGGGGGCAATTCTACAAGCGAACCTGTATTGATGGTTGGCATTGGAGTTGAGGTTGGAGATACGGATGCTGATTGTGTTGTAGTTGGATTTGACGTTGTAGGTGGAATAATGGTGTCTGCATTGATGTTGACAACATAGGAAACGGTTTGAGGGATAGCCCAATCGCCTGACGTATTATTGGCGTAAAGAGTCAACTTATGGTTTCCATCACTCTCAAAAACACCAGATACCCTTACGCTTGGGTTTCCTTCTGCATCATATAATATTTGGTCAACATTAAACCACGCTCCATAAGCGGTTCTGTTTTGACCACCATCAATACTATAGCCTATCCATGAAAGAGGGGTGTTTGTTGCATATTTCAACTGAAAACTGTCAACTCCCATACTGACGTTGAAGAACGTGCCATTTGTAGGATACAAAATGGTTATCTCTGGACTAGGGGTTGATTGAGCATTTACGGGTTTAACGGTCAGCAAAGTTAAACATGATATAGCGATAATTATTGTTAGCAGTAGTGCGAAGGTCTTATTGGTGTTGCCCATAACTGTGCGATTGGTATGATACAATATAATGTTTCCTGAAGTTCAACCATAATGGAACTTGCATGTGGAACCAAGTAATTGAGGTTTGTGACATAGGGTGGGATACACTCATCCATGGGAAAAGGTTCTATTGCTTCAAGTATGCAGTTTTCCGATGCCTATTATAAATCAATACACATGTGATAACAACCGCTATAATAACTGAGGCAATAACGAAAAGTACAGTCGGGAACGGTTCTGTAAGTGAACCTGTATTGATGGTTGGTATTGGAGAGGTTGG
The DNA here is from genome assembly GCA_964391275.1 of uncultured Candidatus Bathyarchaeia archaeon. Classification (GTDB taxonomy): domain Archaea; phylum Thermoproteota; class Bathyarchaeia; order Bathyarchaeales; family Bathycorpusculaceae; genus Bathycorpusculum. The sequence goes on along the minus strand of CAYMLF010000028.1, from coordinate 4,238 downwards.
GCTTGGCGTTGGCGAACTTGAACTTGCTGGTATGGCTATATATTGTGTGTTGCTCCAACCGCTATAATGCCCCTCAAATGCATAAACTGTACCATTTTGTTCACTGGTTGGATATTGGTTTCCAACAAGTGCGGTTGCTTGAATGCCTATTTGTCCACTTGGAAATTGCTTGCCCTTTAAGGACAAGGACACTACGGTAAAATCCGAATCAGATGCCTCGTAATAGCCCCCGTAGGTTGAAGGAAGCACATAGTACATTGGGTCGTAATCCCAATGACCAATCTGTGTGTTGTTGTCTCCGAATCTAAACATGTAGTAAAGATTTGGATAGCTACCGTTTTCATATGGAGTTAGTGGTTGATTCTTGATTGTAACCTCTAAGTTAGTATCAACGACTTTTGCGGTGAATTCTGGTACTGATGGTCTGGGTATTGTTTGAGCAGTCTGAGCGGAGACGGATTCTACCGTCGATATACTCATACACGAAATAGTCATTATTCCAATGAGGATTAAAGCGAGACTTTTGGTGATGCTATCCATGCTTAATAAACGAACACTAACGCAATAAAAGGCTATTCGTCAAACTTTCTTGACTAAAACAAACGTCTTGAGCTAAAGTGCTGTGACATTATTCAGAACTTACAGCCAACCCATTGGCAGAGACAAACTAACGCACCTATCTATATTTTGTGTTATTGCTTATGATGTTATGCTAACGCTTATGTTTTCTCTTTAAAATCAAGGTAACCGTTATTACAGTTAATACTAAACCTATCGCAATCGCTACTGCAAATGTTATGAATGGGGAATTATCTATCGAAATGGTCTTTTGCGTAGATGAGTTCAGAGTAATACTTTCTTGTGCTAATCTTTCGTTCTGTGTAACTTTGATTGTGTAGTCGCCAAGATTTGTCTGTCCGCTCTCTGAAATCTCTAGTGCAGGTAGCTCAAAAAGTGCTTTGCCATCGTTTGCAGTAGTTAGCTTAGCTACAAGGGAATTATTGGCTTGGGAATAAACTTGAACATCGGCGTTTTGCAATGGTGCACCTTGTGATTCAACGAGAATTGTTAGAGGCCAATTAATACGAATTACACCTTGCCCAATAAAATCGGTGTTTACCCTGTCATAAGTGGAATTGACTAAGTCAACGTATATCGAATGGTAGAGACTCGAAACCTCGAACTGTTCGATATGGGAATCTACTATGCGAGCATTACCGTAAAAATTAATGTCTGATAAGGTGGAGTTAATGAACAAAGAGTTACCATAAAGTGTGGCTACTCTTATGTATGAATTTGCTACTTGTAAGGTTGCATTTATGCTGTCTAGTCTGATGTTCTGGCTTAATGTGGAATCAGAGATGTCTATTGAGGCGTTGTCGTATAGTATAAAATCAAAAATGAGACTTTCAATGTTGGAGTCTCTTTGCATGATAATTTTTGCGTTATCATGTAATGTGTAGGAGTATTGGCCCTTTTCAAAGTCTGGGTATAATACGCCGTTGTCAAGGATTAACGTGGAATTACCGCTCATTTTTAAATTGCCTTTCAGGTCTAGTTGGCCGTCTCTGATAATTAGGGCGTCATTATCGCTTAGAATAAGGTCGCCAATGTGCATTGTAATATTTTGGTTTTGGTTGTTGACAATTTGTATCTTAGGAGCGATAGAGCCATCGAGTTCATATTGTGCACTCCCGCCCTTAACTGGATTAATATACTGTGCCGAAAATACCGTCAGAACAAGGATCGGTAACATAAAGGCGAGCAGTAAAGCGGTTCTTTTCCTCATACTCATTCTACCAAATAGCTCTACTATACAATTACGATTTAAGGGTTCCTGCAAATCCTTATGAGGTGTAAAATTTTCTTTAGGAGCAGAGTTTGCTTTTATCGCCCATATTACTTACGCTTGAGGCTGTCAGCAAACGACAAATCCGCCCTAGCACTATCAAGCTTTCTTAGCGCGGTTTTTCGAGCACGATATACGTTAGGGGTCTCTATCTTCAGTTTTTTGGCAATTTGGTAGTCACTAAGGCCTTCTGAGTTTAACCGCAAAATCTTCCGCTCCCGTTCAGTCAAGGCCATAGCTATCTCTCCTCCTCCAAGTCGCGATGTAGGTTCACGCCTTCGGCTTGCAAGTCTTTCTCTGATGCTTTGTAAGCGTCTACGCCGAAGCTTGTCATAGCCCAGCACCAACCCCGCCGCTCAACAACCGCCGAGTCCAACTCCTTAGCGAGTCGCTTATTCATTCGAACAATCCGACGGGTCACCTGATGCCGGGCAACCCTGAATTCTATCAACTTGGCGGCTATGTCTTTAGGCAATAGCCCAGGAGCGCCCGCCTCAAACAGCAGCTGAAGAATGGCCTTATCAACCTCGTCTTCGCAAGCTGCCTCTTCGATAAGTGATTTCTCAAAGTGCAAGGAATCTTTCAGGCCAGCAAAGATAACCCTTAGCAGCAGTTTTATCTCGGCTACGTCGCGGTCGAGTTTCTTATCCTTGGCGAGTAGGTACTTGAGTTTTCCTACCTTGTCGGCTTGGCTACGCTTAGCTTTTGGCGCTTTTTGGGCGGAAAATGTCGTGTTTTGAACAGGTTCATCGTTTGCTTCCATGTCAAAGTGCACACTCCAAGGTTTTCGCTCCATCAACGCACGTTACTTTTAGCACTCGGCAATCTACACCAAGCAACCGTAGGAAAGCAACTTCCAAAAAGCATGGACTTTTACCATACCCTCGGCATACCGCTAAAAGTGCTTTTGAACAGGGTTCCACAGCCAAAAATGCCCAACTCAGCCTAAGAGACATAGCCGTTACCTCCATTAGCAGAAGCTTTAGCCACGCCTTGACTGCCTTCAGGGTCAGCAAGCTTGCAGAGGACCTCAGCGACTTTGGCTATATCGTAGCCCATCTTGTCTAGCTTGGTCAGGCTGCCTGCGATTTTCTCCAAATCGTATAGGACATTACCCATTTGCCCCTCTAACTTTTTGACGCGCTCAGGCATCAGCAAATACTCGACCGCGGCGTCACGGCCAAGATGATCAAGCTCACCCTCGTCTTCTCCTGGGCTGTCATCGATAACCCGCTTTGGCGAACTCACGGTGAAATAGCGGTTCAGCAAGTTGGCGACTGGATCGTCGATGCCCAGCTCATGACGCTTGTTAATTTGCCCCTCACCCAAAACGCAGCCATACTTACTGGATAAGCCCTTTGCGACTCGATCAGCCAAGTTCTTAGCCAAAGTCACAAGCTCTCCCGGGCTACGACCGTACAGAGTCTCTACGTGAACAATCCAAGACGTCGTCGTATGCCTCACTTTGACGCCTTGTTCTAATCCCAAAAGTGCGGTCCAGTTCTGCATCTCTATCCGCCTAAAATCAGCCTGTGGATAGACGCCCTCTCGCAACACTGGAAACTTGAAGAAACACCGATGAAGCCGAAAGACGCCGCTGCTGAAGAGGACTCCCTCACATGATATGAGAAAGTTTTGACCTTTCTCGGTTAACTCGTAGTCCACAAAGTTGCTGCGCTTCAGACGGCGGATTAGGCCTGCCTTTTCTATCTTCTTTACGTAGTAATCGACGTGTTGTTTGCTCCATCCACGGGCTCGCCCTATCTTGGCAGGGTACATTTTGACCTCTATACCCTTGAGGATGGGTAGGACACGGGAGCGTACAGTAGAGAAGTCAAATTTGACTTTGGACTTTGAAACGCCAAAATTTTGACTTCTATTTGGTTGCTCCGCCAAAAACTTAGGGCCTCCTGGATTCTACAAAGTTGTCGCAGACATCAGAAGAAGCCACACGGCCTACTGACCGTCTACCCGACATAGTTGGTTCACTGCAACGCCCACACCAAAAAACGCAGTCTGCACACCGGGGTGCTTCCAAGACGGTGGTCAAGGTGCTTCCTCCAATAGAGCTTCAGATGGAAGATACTTTACCAAAACAGGCGAGGTGTTATCTACACCCCGAATAACCTTCACACAATTAAACGAGTTAACCTCAACAGTGCCAATGTGAAGTTGCCCTCGGTATAACCAAACATAAAGTTGACCGTTATGCCCACGGCGGTAAACAACGTTCAAGGAGTAGTCTTTCAATTAAAAGCCTCCTTGACAAATGAAAAAGGGAGAGAGTTGCTGCGGGAAAAGCGATCAATGTCTGATGATTTTAGGGCTGTTGGAGGTTCAATTCCCATCCCCAGCTCTTTGTCATACATCCCCCGCTTTTGGGTGATAA
>CAYMLF010000027.1:0-16750 GCA_964391275.1 uncultured Candidatus Bathyarchaeia archaeon | reverse complement strand
ACATTTTCTCTGACTGGATTTGGGGCATATGGCAAGAAGACGAGAAGTCACCGCAGATTCTAAAAAACGTTAACTGGCTAGAAACACGCAGCAACCTTAGGTTTGACATCATCTACGAGGATCCACAGTTCAGCTACATAGACAAGTATCAAAACATAATTTACTGGAACAGCACCTTGCCTTAAGCATGAGGCGCAGCAACGATTTCTTGAATTATCTCGTTTACCGTCTGGATTTTCGCATTATAAACCGCTTCCAAATACTTCAAGCCTTGAGCGTGGTCTTCCGCCGTGAACGCTTCAACGCCGTCGCTTGCAACCACGATTTTGTAGCCACGGAAAAAAGCGTCTGCCGCTGTGTGCCTAACACACATGTGCGTGTGCAAACCGCCTAAAACAACGGTTTTGGCTCCTTCACCTTTGAACAAACTGCGAAGCAGCGAATCTAACCCCGTGTCGAAAAAGCCGCTGTAAGTGCGTTTTTCAACAATGTAGTCTGTAGCTGGGTCAGGTTCAAGCTCTGGAATGACTTTAGCGCCTTCCGTGCCTTTAATGGCATGGTCACCCCACTTACGGGTTACCTCAACATCTTGCGGGTAATGCGCGTCGTTGCTGTAGATGACTGGCACATTGTTTTTGCGTGCTGCCACCACAAGCCGCTGCAAAGGCTGGATAATGTTTTTTGCACGCTTTATCTCCAGCTTGCCCGTGACGAAATCGTTGAGCATATCAACTAAAATGACCGCTGGCTTATCCAAAACAAAAATCTCCTAACAGAAAACAAGAGGTGACACATGCTTTATAGTCTTACCTATTAACGTGCGTTCAGCCTGTAGGGTGCAGTGGTCAGTTTTTCAGCGCCGTTTTCAGTAACAAGCACAGTGTCTTCGATTCGGACGCCTCCGAAACCGCAAATGTAAATTCCAGGTTCAAGAGTTACTACGTTTCCCTGTTGCAGAATGTCCGTGCTGACAGGGCTTAAAACTGGCGCTTCATGAACCTCTAAGCCCACGCCATGCCCCAAATTATGCACAAAATACTGGTCAAACCCAGCTTGGAAAATGGCTTCTCGAGCGACCGAATCAACTTTTTTAGCTGGAACCTGAGGTGCTATGGCTTGAAAGGCTGAATCCTGCGCGGTTTTTACTGCTTGAAAAATTTTAAGTTGCTTTTCGCTTGGTTTGCCAGCGGTGATGGTTCGCGTTATATCAGAGCGGTAGCAACTTACAGTGGCGCCTAAATCCACAACTACCAAATCGCCGTCTTCGATTACTCGGCTTATGCAGGTTCCATGAGGAAACGCTGAGTTCTTCCCTGACGCGACGATGGTGTCAAACGCGGTGCCGCATGAACCAGCTTTACGCATGGCATACTCAACTTCCGCAGCAACCTCCAACTCAGAAACGCCTGGCTGAATAACTTCGCAAGCTACCTTTATGCCTAAATCGGCTAGTTTGCAGGCTTTACGGATAAGCGCTACTTCGTCAGGCGTTTTGACTGCACGGATGCTTCGGATAGTATTGTTTTGGGCTGTGAGGCGTTTTTCGTCGCCGACGGCTTTGGCTAAGGCGTGATAGCGTTCAATGCTTAAGTTATCAACAGCAAGCTTAGAGTGAGCGGTTGGCTTGGCGGTTTGGGCGATAACTTCAAGCAGGTGTTCACTGCGTTTCAGCAGTTCAATATGGACACCTTTGACTTCATGTTTAGCTTGTTCAAAATTGGTGCTTGCCACATAAAGCGTTGAGTCGCCCTCTTTTGGAATTAGCAGGGCGGCAGCGCCATTAAAGCCTGTGAAGTAAGCCATGTTTACGCTGTCAAAGACTGCAAAGTAAGCTGCCTCTTCTGGGAAGGCTTTTTTTAGTCTGTCAATTTTAGAGTTCATGCAGGTTGCCTTGCTGTTTGTGTGGTGCCTGTGGGGTTTTAAGGTTTGCTGCATGTTAAATTTTTGCTTACAATCGTTTAGCGTTAAGCGCTTAATTTAGCGTTATGTATAGAAAAATAGAACGCCTTACATATGGAATTTTAAATAAACATGCCATTAACTTAATATACAGTTTAACTGCCTTCTTTGAATAGCTAAATGAGGGAGCTAAAAAAAGAATGTTTGCTTACGCTGGTAAAATTTTATACGTAAACCTCACAACAGGGGAAATAAAAACCGAGCCATTGAGCGAAAAGATGGCTAAAGATTACATCGGCGGCATAGGCTTAGGTATACGCTTACTCTTTGACCACTCTAAGCCAGGAGCAGATGCCTTCGATCCAGACAATCCAATAATCTATTTAACTGGTCCACTCAGCGGCACCTTGGGTCCAACAGGCGGCAACAGCTACGCTGTGGTATCAAAATCTCCAGCTACTGGCTGTGTGGGAAACGCTGAAGCACACGGTTTCTTTGGTCCAGACCTTAAACGTGCAGGTTACGACGCTGTTATCATAACCGGTAAAGCACCAAAGCTGTCTTACCTATGGATTGATGATGACAGAGTAAAAATCATGGACGCTGAACACATCAAAAATGCCACAGTTGACCACACTGACAAAGCAATTCGAGAAGAACTCGGTGACTTCTACATCCGCGTCTCTGCAATCGGCGAGGCAGGAGAAAAACTTTGTAGGTTTGCAGCCATAATAAACGACGAGTTTCGTGCTATAGGAAGAGCCGGAATGGGCGCAGTCATGGGCTCCAAGAATCTTAAGGCAGTGGCTGTAAGAGGCACACATGACGTAAATGTTGCAAACTTTGACGGGTTCAAAGAATTTATCAAGCTTATTTATGAAAGAATGAAGGGTCCAGCAACCAAGAAATACAAGACCTTGGGCACACCTGAAAACGTTTTAGTCCTAAACTCTCTATCCGCTTTAGCGACAAGAAACTGGACTAACGCCACTTTTGAGGGCGCCCAGAAAGTCAGCGGCGAATATTTCAACGAACATTATGTGAAGAAAATCGTGGGTTGCGCAACTTGCGGTATGCGTTGTGACCACATTGGTGTTGTTCCAGAGGGACCATACAAAGGCTCAACTTCAAGGCTTGAATTCGAGTGTCTCTGGAGCATGGGTCCACTTTGTGGCATTGACCGTTTAGACGCAATTATAGAAGCTATGCGCATTGTTAACGAGTACGGTATGGATGGCATATCCATCGGAGTAGTCGTCGCGTTTGCCATGGACCTCTATGAGCATGGTATAATCACAAAAGAACAAACAGACGGAATTGAACTCAACTTCGGGAACGCTGAAGCATTAATCGCAATAATCCACAAAATCGGTAAACGAGAAGGATGGCTGGGCAACATCCTTGCAGAGGGAACAGCTAAAGCAGCTGAACTTATCGGCGGAGACGCATACAAGTACGCCTGCCACATCAAAGGCTTAGAACTTCCAGGATACGACCTGAGAACTCTCAAAACCGCGGCTCTTGGCTTTAGTGTCAGCTTCAGAGGCGCCTGCCACCTGAGAAACGGTGCTTATTCACCAGACGTGAAGGGCAAAGTTAACCGCTTCAAGATTGAAAAAGGCAGAGGCAAAATAATTACTGACGAAAGCTACATGTACAACATTATTGATTCGCTGATTGTCTGCAAATTCAGCCGAGGCACCTACTACGACGGCTGGAAAGACCTCACTAAATATTACACTCTAGCTACTGGTATTCCAATTACTGAAGAGGAAATGCTAACTGCGGGAGACAGAATAGAGAATCTTGCACGTCTCTTCAACCTCCGAGAAGGAAAAGGCACACGCAAATACGACGATGTACCCTACAAGATAAAGAATTTCCCAGTGCCTGACGAGGGTCCCGCAAAAGGCGTCTGCGTTAGCGATGAGGAAATGCAAGTTGGTCTTGACGACTACTACGCTTCACGCGGATGGACCCCTGAAGGTATCCCAACGGTTGAGCGCTTGCAGAAGCTTGGCTTAGGCGACTTAGCCTACATAGCTGAAAACGCTATGAAAGCTGCTAAAGAAGCCAAACCAGAAGCTCCAGTAGCAACATCAGGAGGCGCTTAAGCATGGTGCGTCCACAAGACAGAAAATTCGTTGCAGCAGACCCAGAAAAATGCATAGGCTGTGTAGTTTGCGAATACGCTTGCAGCATGGTTAACGAGAAAACCTTCAACCCAACAAAATCACGCATCCGCGCTATGCGCATTGGACCGCTTCAGAACATGGCTATCACCTGCCGTAAATGTGAAGAACCCGCCTGCGTGAATGCCTGCCCAAGAAATGCGCTTTCACAAGAAGAAAACACTGGTATAATTCGTGTTGACGAGAACGCTTGCAATGGCTGCGGCTGGTGCATCAGCGCCTGCCCGTTTGGCGCTATGAACATGCATCCAGACAAGAAAGTCGTTTTCACTTGCAACAACTGCACTGACAACGAGTACAAGGAGCCCCAATGCGTTAAATGGTGTCCTGAAGAAGCATTGACAATTGTTACAAGCGATACTTTGGCGCAGAAGTCACGGCAGAAAGCAGTCAAGAACCTGTTCCAAACACCAGAAGCATCGCCGACCAAATAATTCCTTTATTTCTTTTTTAGTATTTTTAAAACGAATTCTGTCCAGCCTTCAGGACCAACGCCATCCAAAAGATTATACTTATCCGTGAAATGCTTGCCCTCAAAACTTCTAACTACGTACGCTTCATCGGCAGCTTTAAGCATTGGTTCATCGTTAACTGCGTCGCCCACAGCATAAGTTCTCACTTGCCCATACTGCTTTCTATAGAGTTCTGTAAGCTTTTTCACTGCTATCCCTTTGTCGCTTTTCTTCATAAAATAAAACTTTCCCTTAGTTAGGTTAAAGCCTCTTTTTTCAGCGATAGCTCTCACATTGTCCTCATGTTTTTCTTCGAATATCAGGTTGAATTCGTATTTATGGGTCTTTACCAGTTTTGCTTTTTGCTTTGTTAGACCTGTCAAGTCAGCTATCTCTTTAGTAGTTAGTTCACTTAACACTTTTACAGGCGCGCTGTTTTTAATTTCGGCTAAGGCTTCTGCAAGCTGGCTAGGGTTGCCTCCAAACTGTATGGTATTGTAGCCGTTGATGGCGTAATCTGACTTGTATTCAAAACTAAAATAGCCAATTGGGATGTGGATGGCTCCACCGCTCTCTACAATGAAGGGGTGGTTGATGTTGAACTCTTTTTCGTATTCAAGTGTCTCCTCAAACGTTTTACTAGTACAAAAAACTAAGGGGATGCTCTTGCTTTTTAATAATTCAAGTGCAGAACTTGCTTGTTTAGCTGAGAAGTTGGCGTCAAGCAAAGTTCCATCTAAATCGGAGAAAACAACTTTAATCATCAATTCACGACAATCTTATGCCTTAAATGTGGCTTTATGGCTGATTAAACAAGCCCTTTAATGGTTATTAATTTTTTGAAAAGGCGACGTTACTGATTAGCAAGGGGCGCTCAGTGTTTTAGAGCGATTAACTCGTATTTTGTCGGTTTATAACCCGACGCTTTCATAGCTTTTATTGCACCCGTGCGGTTAGGGTCTCCTAAGGCTGCTTCAAGCATTTGGCTCTCAAGTTCAGGAGTTAACTCTGCCTCGAAAGCTTTGATGGTTGCCTGATATATTTTTGCCCTTTTCACTTTGCTTAAATCGACTTGTTCGCTGGCACTGAGTAGAAGGGGGCATCTCTCGTCAATGTCAACAGCGTTCACCCGTCGCTCTTTAGTGTCTACTTTGATTATCCTGATGCGCTTTTGCACTGTGTCAACGTATTTCCAGTTTGGGTTAAGCATATTAATCGCCCACTTTTTAATGGCGAACCTTTATTTTAATTACTCTAAACAAAAAAGATAAAATGAAATTGTATGCATAAATTATTGTTGTGGACTGTTAATGGGCACTGATAAAGTAGTTAGCAGATGGAAGCGCAAAGAGGTTAAGAGGGTGGTTAGGGCAGCTAAGAAACCGATTTTTAGAAGTAGAGAAATGAAGGGCACTGGTCCACTGTGGGGTTCTAAATCGCCTATCAACCGCTCTGATAAACGAAAAGCCCAAAAAGGCTCCAAATAAAATTCAACATTGCTTTATATAAGGGAGGGGGGGTCAGAGCAGAGAGACCTCGCAGTCTTCAACATAGCGCAAATCCGCCTTTATATAAGGGGGTATAGAAAAAAAATCACAGCTATCCCGCAGTATAGGCAAGCAGTACAGCAATCTTTTAGCCGCCAGTAACCAGAGACATTAAAATAACGTTGTCGCCGTCTTTGAGTGGAGTGTTTAATCCCTGAAGCTGATCCATCAAAACACCATTAACCATTGCAACAAATGTTGACTTCATTTCCTTCTTGTCAGGGTCATAAACTTCCACGCTAAACGGTTTGCCATAGGATTCTGCAATTTTATCTAGTAATCCTGAAAGCGAAATGTTCTCTGGGAAAATGATTTCTTCTAAAGTTTTGTTTGTGTAACTTTTCACTAGGCTGATGTAGTGCACTTTTACCAGCATTCCGCTCTCGCCTCTTCCATAAAACTATGGAGTTGAGCCAAATAATACTTTTTCTCATTAAAGCTTCAAGAAGCATGGCAACGAATGCAAAATTAACGTTGTAACCAAGCATGCATGACGCAAAGGTTTTCTCTGTTAACAGCCATGAATTTACCATTAAATAGCCCATTAAGTTAATATACTGTTCAACTACCTAAATATTCTAAATCCAACGGAGGAAAAGGTTTGCTCGGCTACTCAGGAAGAGTTTTACACGTCAATTTAACCACAGGGAAAACTAGTGTGCAAAAACTGGAAGAAGAAACCGCCAAAAAATACGTTGGCGGAATCGGCTTAGGCATGAAGCTTTACCTAAACAACTCAAAAGCAGGCGTTGACCCACTCAGCTCAGAAAACCCGCTTATTTTAGCATTGGGTCCAGTTTCAGGCACCATGTTTCCAACAGGAGGAAACGGTCACGCATTCATATCTAAATCACCAGAAACAGGTATCCTCGGCGAAGCCGTAAGCCACGGCACTTTTGGCGCCGAACTAAAACGAGCAGGATTCGACGCCATCATCCTCACAGGCAAAGCAGAGAAGCCTGTATACTTGTGGATAGATGATGATTCAATTCAACTTATAGATGCAAGCGGAATATGGGGAAAATCACCCTCTGAAACCGAAGAAGCCATCAAACAAGAAACTGGCGACTACTACGTTCGCGTAGCAGCAATCGGTTCAGCAGGTGAAAAACTCTCTAAAATCGCAAGCATATTTAACGAGAAAACACGTGCTGCAGGAAGAACAGGTCTTGGCGCAGTTATGGGCAGCAAAAACCTCAAAGCCATAGCTGTACGCGGCACAAAAGACATCACCGTTGCCAAGCCTGAAGAGTTCCTAGACATGGTTAGAGAATTCCATGAACGCATGAAGGGACCAGCAGCACAGAAATACCGCACCATCGGTTCAACAGAAAACCTCATGATACAAAATGCACTGTTCTGCATGCCAACACGCAACTTTAATAATGCACACTTTGAGTATGCAGACCATGTAAGCGGCGAACTACTCAACGAACACTACGTCGCAAAAATCATCGCTTGCAACTCATGCGCGATGCGATGTGAACATGAAGCAGTCGTCAGAGAAGGACCATACAAAGGCTCCATGGCACGCATAGAATACGACAACCTGTGGGCTTTGGGACCAAACTGCGGCGTTGACAAGCTTGACTCAATTATCCGAGCTGCTGAACTCTGTAATTATTACGGGTTAGACGCTCAAAGCACTGGCGTTGCCATAAGCTTTCTTATGGACTGCCATGAAAAAGGCCTCCTGAGCCATGAACAACTTGAAGGTATAGACCCACACTTTGGCAACGCAGAAGCAGTTGTCCAGTTAATTGAGAAAATCGGAAACCGCGATGGCATCGGAGCTACATTAGCAGACGGTGTCAAGGCAGCCGCAGAAAAAATCGGCAAAGACTCAAGCCAGCTTGCCCAGCACATTAAAGGCCTTGAAGTCTCAGGTTACGACCTCAGATGCCTGAAAACCACTGCTTTAGGTTTTGCCGTTTCCTTCCGTGGAGCAGACCACAGTCGAAGCGGCGCTTTCACAGTTGACCTAAAAGGAAAGGTTGACCGCATGAAAGCTGAGAAGGGCAGAGGAAAAATTGTTAAAGACCTTGAAGACGTCTATAACATAATTGATTCTTTAATCGTCTGCAAAAACGCGAAAGGCACGTTCTACAAAGAATTGGAAGATATGGCAAAACTTTACTCTGCAACAACCGGCGCAGAAGTCACCGCTCAAGACCTTGCATTAGCAGGTGAACGGATTCAAACTTTGGCAAGAATCATTAACATCCGCGAAGGCTTAACACGCAAAGACGACACCTTGCCATGGAAAGTCATGAACATGCCAGTTCCAGACGATGGACCAGCACACGGGGCAGTCGTAACCCAAGAAGAACTTGACCTAATGCTAGACGATTACTACACTGTACGCGGTTGGAATCTTGAAGGAATCCCAACAAAAGAGAAACTCCAACAATTAGGCCTAGAAGAGTTCTCTAACATAATTGAAGGAAAGGAGGAGTAAGAAAAAAAATGGTTACCGTTCACGAGCGAAAATTCGTCTCTGTTGACCCGGAAAAATGCGTAGGATGCCAAATCTGCGAATACGCTTGTTCATTCAGCAAAGAAAAAGCTTTCAACCCAATCAAATCACGCATACGCACTGTACGCGTTAACCAAGTAGCAAACATGGCTGTCACATGCAGACTATGCGAAGAACCAGCATGTGTTGCAGCGTGCCCACGAGACGCTCTTTCGCAGTCACAAGAAACCGGCGCAATCGTCATTGACCCAGACAAATGCAATGGCTGCGGCTGGTGCATTGAAGCATGCGACTACGGCGCAATGATGCTGCATCCAGAAACTAAGGTTGTTTACACATGCGACCTCTGCAAGGAAAAGGCTGATGGACCACAATGTGTTAAATGGTGTCCTGAAGAAGCCTTGACCGTTGTCACAAGCGACACATTAGCGCAGAAAGCAAGAATCAGCGCAATCAAGAAACTGTTCAGCGAAAGCAAATAACGGCTTTTCGCTTCCTTTATTTGCTTTTCATTTTTTGTTTATACCTTATTTTAGATGTAAACTGGTCGGTTAGCTCTAGCTATATAGTGCCCAAATCGAATTGCATTAAAATCTAATATCTTCTTGAAAAAACGCGAGAAAGCATTTTGATAATTTAAAAGTAAAGAAAAGTGATGGTTACCAGCCGCTTTTTCTGTTTATGGTGGCGGTGGTGGATTTCTGTCTCTATCTACGTTCACATTGACCGTTACGTTTTGTTCTTTTTTGTCTTTCTTAGCGAACAACATCATAAGTATAGTAAACACTAGCCAAGCTATGAATGCGTAAATGACACCGTTGAAAACTGCAATTACCGCAGTTACTGCATCAACCGTGCCGCCGACTAAGTAGCCGGAAGCTGCTTCTGTGCCAGGCAAAACTGCGTTGTAGATTGCTTGTCCTGGTGGAATTGCTGTGTTGCCAAGTGTAACAACGACTACTATTGCAAAGACAACTAAGAACACTATTGCCCCTTTCATTATCTGCCCTCCTTGACTGGTCACTTTAAGGCGTTTTGAATTTAAGCTTTCTTGCTACTCTGGCAACATAACGCTTGCTTCTTGACAAATCGCTTGCTTATTCTGCTATAACAAATTGTAAAAAGAAATTTTTAGAATCTAATGTTGACCGTCTTTGAGAAGTACCCCATCGGCGTTTTTACTCTGTTGGGATACACTTTCTTGAACAAGTCGACAAATTGGCTGTTGTCATCCATTCTGTACTCGTATTTTCCAGCGCTTGAATGAATCTCTACTTCCCATTCTTTGCGGCTGCTTTCATCGTAATTGCCAAGATATTTAATTTTAAATTTAACTTCTCTGACTGTATTGTTGTTTATGGCAAAGTTACCGGGTGTCTCAGCAAGTATAGCAGCTGGCGTCATGGTCAAATATCTCTTGGTATAGCTAAACGATGCTTTCAACTGCTCTGACCATTGCCCCCAAAAGCCTTTTCCTTCAGCTTTTGCTTGGTCTCTTGCCTGCATCGCCGCATCCTTCAACATGTCGCTTGTCATTTGCGCAATTATGAGTTGTTGACTTGTTAGTACTCCAGTGAAAGTATCCCATCTGCCAAAGGATTTAGGTTTCCTCAGAACTATAGCGCCAATAATCTGCTCTGAACTGGCTCCTTGAGGCGAAGGTTGAGGTTGAGCAACATTCTGTGGTGGGGCTTGTGCTGGGGTTGTTGCGAACTGTGGTGGTGGCGGTGGAGGAGGATAAGCGACTGGTTGAGCTTGTACAGGTTTCGTTTGTACGGTTGGATTGAGTTTGGTTCCGCAACTTTTACAAAACTTTGCTTCAGCACTTACTTGATTTCCGCATTTTTCACAGTATGGCATATGAATGCACTCTAACCAAATTTATGTTGAACATTAATAAACTTAACCAAGCAATTTAACGAGTTGTTTTATCAAGAAAAGTCAAATTTGCCCTCTGTTGGTTGATGCGTTGGCTTTATTGCTTACTGTTTATATTAACTTGAGTTCAAAAAACGTTAAATCCCTATAAACATAAAACAGATATCCATGGGTTAAGATGAAAAAAATTTTAGTGACAGTCAGCATAGTCATAATCGTTATCAGCCTTGTAGCTATACAGCCATCCCTGCAGCCATCTTTGCCTCCCTCAAATGGTACAGCCCAACCAACACCTAGTAACACGCCACAGACAACACCTCAAAGTACCATACAACCCACCCCACAAAATACCCCTCAATCAACACCCGCAAGCGCTCCATATTCAACCCCGCAAAATACGCCAAACCCCACTCAACAACCGAATCTAACACCGTCTAACCGCACAATACAAGAAGCTATAGGTAACGCAACAAGTTATCTTGATACATTAACTGAACCATATGCAATGCTGATGCTAAACGTAATCTATCGGCGTTTTGGCATCAATGAGTTTGCTGATTCACAGCAGATTTATGATCAAGCCTTAGCTAGTAGCTCAGGGGCGAATGCATCCTTACTTAGAGTTTTCCGCCGAATAACCTCTTATGAAAACACGTTGCAGGCTGGTGACATGACGGCTGTGACTGCAGATACCGACAAAATTACTGTTCCAGCCCTCTACTGTGACCAGTTTGGGCTTGAAGAAGAATATCCTGAGCTGCTTGCTCAAGCGACAGACCGTAAAGGTTACATGCTAACCCATGTTTTGCTAGCCACTATTTGGATGCAAGAAAATAATTATCAACCACATTTATCAAGCAGTTTCCTTGAGGGCATTTGCCAAGATACCGATGACTTAATCGGCAATGACCCGGTGGTAACAGACCTTGAACTAGAAGCAGCGGCATTTCTCTATTTAGCAGGTAAAGGGTCAATGGTTGACAGCGTGTTTATTCAAAAGGTGGTTGAAGCTCAAAACGTCGACGGAGGCTGGTGCGACCCATATGTGTCTTTGGATTCAAACTGGCACAGTTCAGTTTTAGCGTTGCTGCTTTTACTTCATGTGCAAAACCCTGCAGGAGCATATCCGTCAATGCTTGCACAACCAATGCAATAGCGGGCGCTTCCAAGACTCAGCCGCCATAGTAAACTCTGGCTTATGGACGGAATCAGTCTGTTACCAAATACATTCTAAGGGTCTTTAAAAACGCTAAAAAAGCGCTAATTACACCAAAAAACAGCAAAATAGCATAAAAACGCTAAATTTGATCTAAATCCAATCCCCAACACTTCACCAAAACCAAACCCTAAGGCACATTATCACCTAACATCGATACTTTGATTTGCACAAAAAAGAGGGTATAGCCAAATAATTAATGCTAAAAAAAAGAAAAAGGGAAGAGGTTTAGTGTCTTCTAAGAATCAAAGCGCCGACAATAGCAATAGCAACAACAATAACAGCAACGCCGATAGCAAGTCCAGTCATCAAATCAGCAGTCGTAGCCACTCCGCCACCGCCATTCGTTGGAGTTGGAGTCGGTGAAGCCCCAGCGCCTTCAGCAACATTCATGAATGCTGAAGCAAACGAAGTGCCATAGGAATCATCGCCCATAAACGTAGCCATAACACGGTATTGACCAGCAACGTCAGGAACAACCCACGAATAAGCAAAGACACCAGTCAAGTCACTAACTATGTCAGCAATATGCATCGTATTGTTATTGGGGTCAATAACGTCAATTGAGATTGGAACACCAGTAACAGTCACATTATGGTAGTACCCGTCAATCGGCATCTGGTGATGAAGGTAATCCATCCACGTAGCCATCGATTCCTTGCTGACACAAGGCGTTCCAGGCTGAGCAGGAGACATGTCCAAAATCGTGCCAGATAAAGTAACAGTTTGCCCTGAAGTCACAGATGTCTGAGGCAAATTGAAAGTCATCGCAGACTTACCTTTGCCAATCACGTAAAAGTAACCGCTGAAACTGCTTGATGCTGTTAAATATCCGTCAGCAGCTCCACCTGGACCCAAGTTTGCACCGCTAATCTTCCATAAGCCCTCACCAGTCGTAACATTAATGCAAATCAAGCCCCAACCTCGAGTTGCAGGTTGAGTTGGCGTGTGCTCGTTATTTTGCACGTAAACTTTCCCGTCAGCAACTCGGATTGTTTGAACAGCATACACTTCTTCAGTAGCGTTGTAATTGTAGGGGGTTTCGAACGGGATTGCTGGGTCTCTGTAATGCCAAACAATGTCACCGTTAGTCTCGTTGAATGCATACACGCCAGTGTATCCAACACCAATCACCATGTCTTCGTAAGCTGCGACATCGTAGAGCCAGAATTCGCCCCATGGATAATCATCCAAATGAGTCTCCCAAAGAATGTTCCCAGTGCGTATATCTCTAGCTTGAACGTAACCACGCTCCATTTCAGCAATGTATCTTCCATGTCTTGCCCAAGCGTTAGTTGGCCTGTACGCAGACTCCATCAAATCAACTGGTGTTGTAATGTTCCATAACAATTCACCAGTCGTTAAGTCTATTGCCTCATAGATTGAACCGTAGTAGCCACCATGTATGAATCTGCCTTGAATAACAGTGATGCCTGTGTCTGGGTCGTATGCCCCAAGGTTTCCGTAAGCGCCGACTTGATAAAGCGTTCTGTAGCTTGTTGGAAGAGTAACACTAACATTACTCGCTATTCTTTGAGTAAAGTTATTTGTTGCGCTTTCGGTTGTCCAATTTATCATAAATCCAGTATATGCCCGATTGATAGTGATGTTTTCACGTTCTAAAGTAATAACGCCAGTTCTTTGGAAAGCCAAGTAGTAACCATCACGGTAATACATTTCAAGGTTTCCCGGTGATTGACCCATGCTTGGGAGAGATATGTTGTTTATTATAGCGCCATTTGAGGGATCAATTTTGTAAAGTCTGCCGCCGCTGATAGTGATAAGTTCTGCTGCAATACCTCTTGCTTGACCTGCGCCTGGAACAGCGGTATCTATTCCTCGCCAGTAAGCAATACGGTTGGGAGTTATGCCTCCTTCAGAAATTGGAATCGCATAGTATAGTTCTCCTGTTCGCAAGTCATAACAAACTGCACAACTAGTTGGCACGCCATTTATTGGCACTGTCTTGGTTTGATAGCATCTTCCCATGTAGATTACGTTTGGCAGTCCAACGTTGCTTAATTGAGAGTATTGACCAGCTTCTCCTCCAATGATGCCGCTAACTGCTTCCTGTTTTTTCCAGACAATATGCGGAGTGTTCGGTGCAATAACAAAGGGGCCATAATAGTTTTCTCTGTCGCTTGCTTGAGTTGGTGAGCCTTCAAATTGTGACCATGGATAGTTGCCGGCAATTGTGTACCATTCTCGGTTGTTAGGCAGGATTGGTCTTGTCCAGTAATCACTGGGCATTGCTGATTGCCAAGAAGCCACTAAATCAGTTTGCACCGTTAGAATTGTTACTGGAGACTGCGCTGGCGCCACATAGACTGATGGATTAAAAATTGCGTTAGCAAACTCTCCTGTACGATTCTGTGAATACTGCCCGTCACGCCAATACCCTGCGGGGAACCATTCGCCTGCAAAGGAAAACTGGAATCGCCACTCACCAACTTGATCTACTATGTAGGTGAACCAGCTTGTTCCGTCAGCAACGTATGATTCAAGTTCAATTGTTTCGCTGCTTCCATCAGGCTTGGTAATGTTTACTGTGTATCCAACCATGTATTTTCCTTCACCTGAAGGGAAAGTAATCCACACGTTAACCAAAAGTTCTTGGCCGATTCCAATGGGGTTAGGTGAAACGCTAAGAAAAGCTAAAGGTTCAATCGTAAAATCAGGGGTCTCACCAGCTGGCACTGTGGTTGGTCCCTCATAGCCTGCAACTGGTTGCCCACCGTGTGCTGTTTCTCCGCCGTCAACTTCTTGCGCTTGCACTTCAAGGGAAATGTTTGAGACAAGCATTAGTGAAAAAATCATTAGAATGGCAATGGCAGTCAGAGGTCTAAAAGCTTGTTTTATTGTAGAATATTTCATGTTTTTTCTCCTTTTAAAAAATGAGAGGAGCATTTGTTTGTTTAAAAAAAGCCTCTCATTCATATTATAGAAAAACTAGCCTATAAATTGATATGTAGTGGGCAAGAGACACCTCTCTCACTGATGTTTTGCAAAATTGTCTGAGCTTAAGAGGAAAACCAATAGTGACATGTTTTTTGCAGCGCTTCTTCTTGAAACTCTTATATATATCAGTTGATAATTCACTGATGAGACTCAATGGCTGAAGTTTGTTCAACGTGCGGGCTTCCAAAAGATTTATGCGTTTGCGGAGAAATCGAAAAAGAGCAACAAAGAATTCGCATACGTCTTGAAACACGAAAATTCGGTCGACCAACCACCATCATCGATGGAATCGATGATAAAAATTCTAACCTCCAAAACATTGCTCAGAAATTGAAAGGTTACTGTGCATGTGGCGGCACAAGCAAAAACGGTCAAATCATGCTTCAAGGCGACCACCGTGACAGAGTTCGTGATTTCCTTGTTAAAAGTGGTTATCCACAAGAGAACATAGAGCTCCAATAAGCGCATACTATTCAAGGTGTAATTGATGAAAAAAACAGGGGTATTCCGCGAATTTTTTGGGTCCTTTAAACGGCGTAAACCTGCTCAGATTTTTTGTCCAAGATGTGCCAGTTCAAAGATTCATTTAAGCAGTAGCTTGGATTTTTGGTTAACTCCTAAAAATTATGTTTGTGACAGTTGCGGTTACAGTGGACTTGTTGTTATGGAGCTTGAAAAAGAAGAGGAAGCAAAGGAAACCGCTTAGTTAATAACAAAAGGGAAGTGTGCCCGGTTAATCAGGCAATTCAAGATTCAACTGTTTTTTTAGCGTTTTGTACCGGTTACGAACTGTAACTTCTGTAACGCCTGCAGCTTCAGCGATGTCTTTTTGTGTTTTCTTTTCATTGTTTTGCAAGCAAGCGATGTAAAGGGCTGCAGCAGCTAAACCCATCGGGTCTTTTCCTGCGGCTGCACGTTTTCGTCTCGCTTCACGGAGTATATTTATTGCTGCTCCTTGTGTTTTCCCGGAGATTCCGGTTTTTTCTGCGATTTTTGACACGTA
This sequence comes from uncultured Candidatus Bathyarchaeia archaeon, assembly GCA_964391275.1. Taxonomy (GTDB): domain Archaea; phylum Thermoproteota; class Bathyarchaeia; order Bathyarchaeales; family Bathycorpusculaceae; genus Bathycorpusculum. Next base: position 1,129 of record CAYMLF010000027.1, on the reverse strand, counting down.
AGTTAACGGATCTGCTATTGGCATGTGAACTTCAAGTTCGCGTAAAAGCAGCCTGTAGCATCTTGCGACATCTTTTTTGTCCACTAAGCTTGCTTCGGCGATTTCTCGCAGTGTTCTTGGTGTTCCGCTTCCGCGGCATGCAGCGTAGAGTGCGGCTGCGGCGATGGCTGCGATTGATCTGCCTCGGACTAGACCTTTGTCGAGTGCTTTTCTGTAGACGACTGCTGCTTTTTCTTTGATTGGTGGTGGAATGTAAACTTTGTCTGAGAGTCGGTCGAGTTCTGCCATGGCTTGTGCGAGGTTTCTGTCGATGGATGAGTGGACTCTGCTACGGATTTGCCATTTGCGTAATCGCCACATTTGTAGCCTTGTGGAGAGTGGAAGTTTTCTTCCAAACGCGTCTCGGTCTACTTGGCTGATGGCTGTGGATAAGCCTTTATCGTGAACTGAATATGATGTTGGTACTCCAACACGGCTTCGGGAGGCTTTTTCTTCTTGGGTGAATGCGCGCCATTCTGGTCCTTTGTCCATCATTTGTTCGTATAGGACAAGACCACAGTCTCCGCATACGGTTTCGCCGGTGTCGTAGTCGTGTACTAAGTTGTCACTTCCGCATTCTGGGCATTTGTCTACTAGGCGTTGTGATGTTCTTGGGGTTTCTTTTTTGCTCATGGTGGTTTTCTCCGTTTTTGTGCGTTATGACCGTCACTATGGGCCTTTTGGGCTTAGAAAATAGTACATTTGGTCCGCGCAAACTAAGCAGATGAACAGTTTTAATATATAAATTTTGTGGTCTACTTAAAGTTATCGGACACGTATTTTTGTAATATTTATTGATGGTGTTTATTTGGTTATGGTTTTTTTTGTAAGAAAGTGTTATTTGTTGCGGGCTTTAGGTTGGTTTTTGGAGAACGCTTATATGGAAAATGTGCTTCCTTAAACCTCTAACCATAAATAAAGGCGTATTGTTAGAGAGTGCGTTGCAGCCCGGTGGTGTAGTGGTCAAGCATAGCGGGCTTTGGACCCGTTGACGAGAGTTCGAATCTCTCCCGGGCTACTGTGAGTCTTGGTTTTTTGACAGTTGCTTTGGAGGTTTGCTCTTGCTGTTTTGCGAGTGGGTTGGATGGCT